>JALRHE010000115.1 GCA_023253235.1 Steroidobacteraceae bacterium | reverse complement strand
ACCTTGATTGCTGTAGATGTCGAAGTCGACAAGTTGTTGCTCGAACCACGCCGCGCCCGCACGCCAATCGCCTTGCAGATCGTGAACTAGGTAACTTGCGACGTTTTGACGCAATCGATTCGACAAGTAGCCCGTCAGCGCGAGCTCGCACATTCCCGCATCGATGAAGCGCTCGCCCGTCGCACCATCACACCACCGCATGAATGCCGATCGATCGTGCCGCGGTACGCCCTGCGAACTCAAACCCGCCGCCCGATACAGGCGCTTACCGTACTGCAAATGCAGTAAGCGAAAATAATCGCGCCACAACAGCTCGAACCAGATCCAATACGTGCTTTCGTTGGCGCCGTGAGCTGCTTCATGTGCCTTGAGCGCCTCAAAGACGCGACGAGGCGAAATCGCCCCGCTCGCGAGCCACGGTGAGAACTTGGTGGAATAGTCCAACCCGACGAGCCCGTTGCGGGTGAGCTTATAAGACTGCGCCTTTTCGCTTTCAAAATATTCCTGCAGGTATATCAGTGCAGCCGATTCGCCACCGCGACATCGAACGCTCGAATACGGAAACGCCGAGCGCGGATCAACCGGAGCAGAACTCACACCTAACACCGCCTCGATATCCGACTCGGCAGGTAACGAATTGGGCGGCCCCGGCAATGAGTCGGGCGCCGCGATCGCCTGACGTGGCAAAACCTGCGCCTTTTCCACCCACTCTCGAAATCGCGTGAAGACTCTCGGCAATTGTTGGATTTCAAACGGCAGATCATCAGGCTCGAGAAGGGACGACTGCCAATGCGTACGAACATCGAGACCCGCTGCTCGTAACGCCGCGACATCCGCCTCTTCTTCCGGTGCCGCGATCTGCTCGCAGTGAATTCTGGTGACGCCTAAGCGCTGCGCGTAGTCGATGAGCAACTCGATGCCGCCGCCCGAGAGCACGACAAGGCGTTGCGGGCGATGAGAACCTCGAGAAACGGACAGCTGCGACTGCAAGTCGAGCAAGGCGTCGGCGAGCACGCGCCGCCGATGAATACCCATGCGCCGATCGGCAAACGGCAACCAAGGGCTCGGAATATCGTGTCGCGCATCGTGCAAGTAGACGAGCGCCAGCTCGCTCGCCTCGCTTGCGGCCGCCATCAAACCGCGCTGATCGTGCAATCGCAGATCGTTACGAAACCAATAGATCGCGCGTGTCATCGATTCGCCGGTGCCCGTCGACAACGCTCGGAGCAATACTTCACCGCCTCCCAATTCTTGGCCCAAGACTTGCGCCAGACCATCTCGCGCTCGCAGCGCGCACAAAGCTTTCGAGGCAAAGCGGTCTTATTCCCTCGAAAGCCCTGTTTGCTCGACGGTTTCGTCAACGGCGGCCCGCTGCGGCTAAAACGCGCTGCGCTTTCACCCAGTGCGGTCGATCGATGAGCTTGCCTTCGATGCGCAAAGCACCGACTCCAGGCGATGCGTCGAAAGCGGCGATGATCTTGCGGGCCTCATCGATCTCAGCTTCGGTCGGCGTAAAGGCGTCATGGATCGCGGCCACCTGCGCCGGATGGATCGCGAGCTTTCCGACATATCCCGCGCGGCGCGATTCGCGCGCCCGCGTCCGCATGGCATCGATGTCACGGATCTCGGTATCCACCGTATCGATCGCGAGCACCCCGGCCGCGGCAGCGGCGGTCAGACAAAGCGAACTCGCCCACACATAAGGCGCCTCATAACGACCGCTCGCGTCGCGGTTGCCGAGCGCACCCAAATCCGTCGCCAAATCCTCAGCGCCCCAGGTCACACCCACCACTCTCGAAGGCAGTGAAGCAAAGGTCGCCATCGCCAACAAAGCGCCTGCCGTCTCGGTGATCATCGGAATCACCCGAACGGCACCCACCTTCAATCCCGCCGCAGCCTCGAAGGCCTCGAGCCAATGATCGAGCCGGCGCACGTCATCCCCGTCGCGTGCCTTCGGCAACATGATTCCGTCGGGTCGCGCAGCCACCACGGCCGACAGATCCGCGAGAGCCACGCTCCCGCCCGGCTCGGCCGCATCGACCGGGTTGATCCGAACCCACAGCGGCACAGCTCGGCTCGAGCGACGCAGGTAATCGGCGATGTGGCCGCGCGCCTCGGCGCGTCGCTCGGCGGCCACGGCATCTTCGAGGTCGAAGATCACCGCATCAGCGCCACTCTTTTCTGCCTTTTCGAAGCGCTCGGGACGATCGCCCGGCACGAACAACATCGATCGCATGCGAGGTATTCACTCCAGAATGGAATCAAAACACCTCAAGTTTGCCATGGCACCACCTAGGGCGCGGCAAGAACTTGCCTCATCATTCCCTCGTTTACCGAAAGATCATTTCGAAATCGAGTTTTTGTCGCGCTTGAAAACTCGAAATGTGAACCGGTTGGCAGTTTTGTCCCCAGCTATCCACCCCAACGGAGGCGACGGCGATGCCTATCGTCATCAATACGAACCTGAATTCGATCACGGCCCAGCGCAGTCTCGAGACGGTCAACCGTCAGCTCACCCAATCCATCCAGCGGCTCTCCTCGGGTCTGCGTATCAACAGCGCTCGCGATGATGCCTCCGGGCTCGTGATCGCAACGAGACTGACCTCACAGATCCGCGGCCTGAACGCGGCCGTTCGCAATCTGAGCGATGGGATCTCGCTCGTGCAGACTGCCGAGGGTGGCGTGAGCTCGATCACCGGCAACCTGCAACGCATCCGCGAACTCGCCGTGCAGTCGGCCAATATCACGCTCACCGAAACCGAGCGCGCCGCACTGCAATCGGAGGTTGCACTCGCTCGCGAGGAGATCAGCCGCGTTGCACAGCAGACCACCTTCAACGGCCGCGCCCTGCTCAACGGCAGCTTGGGCCCCGGCAACTTCGTCGCAGGCGCCAATATCACCGACGTGCTGTCGTTCTCTGGTATCGAAGATCTGCGCGCCACTGCCCTAGGGTTCAATCAAACGACAGGCGCGCCGCCGACACCGGTAGGCGAAGGCCCGGGTGGCGTGCCGGGTTTCACGCGCACCAATCTGCAGTTGCTACCCACAGGCACGAGCGTTGCGCAAAGCATCACGGTGCTCGGCACCACTTACACCCTAGGCAGCTTCGCGCCCGGCGCGAAGGATCTCACCACCGCCATCAACGGGCTCGGCGTCGCGGGGCTTACTGCCTCGGTCGGCCCGAACGCCCTCAATGGCAGCGCCGACAGCAGTTACCTCAACACCTTCGACCCCGAAGGCACTCTGAACATCAACGGCGTCGATATTGCTCTCGTCGGCTCACGTAGCAACAACCTCAGTCAAAACGTCGATGCCGCTGTGGCAGCAATCAACGCGCGCACGATCGACACGGGAGTCGTCGCGAGCAACGGTGTCTCGCAAGGCAACGGTCTCATCCTGACAGCCGCTGACGGCCGCAATCTCACGGTGTCTTTCACAGCCACCGATATCAACGAGACTCGCGCTCCGATAGGCCCAGGTCCCGGCGGCGTGCCGGGCTTCATCGCCACCAACATCGACGTGACGAGCGCAGCGACTGCGGGGCCGCAAAACGTCAACGTACTTGGCACCAACTACGCGCTTGGCACGTTCGCGCGCGATGCTCGCACCCTAGCCGAGGCTGTCAACAACGCCGAGATACCAGGCCTCTCGGCCAATGCCGAAGCCAATGTCTACAACGGCGCCCAAAGCAGCTCGTATTTCAATTTCTTTGATCCTGAAGGCGTGCTCACACTCAACCAAGTTGCCATCACGCTTACGGGCCTCAAATCGAACAGCCTGTCGCAGAATGTCGATCTCGCCGTTGCCGCCATCAATGCCGTCTCGGGACAGACCGGCGTCACGGCCGCGAATGGCACGGCCAACGGCACGGGCATCATTCTGACGGCGGCTGATGGCCGCAATATCACGGTCGATTTTCAAGCGACCGACATCAACACCCAACAGGCTGTCAGCGGCGCAGGCCCCGGCGGCTTACCCGGGTTCATCGCCAACGACATCGCCGTGGTGGGCTCGACCACGGCGGCCGCCCAATCGGTTGAGGTGTTGGGTACGAGCTACGCGCTCGGCACATTTGCACCCAGTGCCAACAATCTCGCGAGTGCGATCAACGCCGCGGGGATCGCAGGGCTGACGGCGACGGCCAACGCCAACGTGGTCGAAGG
>JALRHE010000074.1 GCA_023253235.1 Steroidobacteraceae bacterium | reverse complement strand
TCATCGCACCGTTATGAGTATCCATATCCGAATCAAGCGCGATCCAGCCGCGCTGCCGAAAAGCATGCGCGATACGCGTCATGATGAAGGCAAAGCGCCATGCTGCATAGATTTCGTAAAACTCGAGATGCTCTGCGGAGTACCCCGATTTTGACTCCCAATACGCAATCGACTCATCGCGAGTCGGTAGCGCAGCCAGACGTGGCACACCGTACCCACGCGACAAGGCGTCATCGAGCATCAACCACCAAGCAAGATCATCGATTGGACTCCCGATGCTCGCTTGTTCGAAATCGAGCGCACCGACCAACCTACCTGCGTCGAAGAGACAATTGCCAAGCTTCGCGTCACCCCAAGAAAAGGCGAGCGGCTCGCCTGCCGGCTGATGTGATATCAACCAATCACCGGCGCGCCGCAATAATGGATAGTCCCTCTGGGCTTGCTGCCCCGACCATCGCACGGCATCGCGGTAGTAACCTACCCGACTCTCCAACGGCGAGTCTCCGCTAGGTTTCAAAAACTGGAGACCTGCAGCACGCCAATCGACACGCGCCATACGCGCGAGTAGATCAAGTCCGTCAAACCACATTTGCCGTTGATCGTCAGCCGATGACTGATGGAACCAACCCTCGAGGTGATACAGTGGATTTTCGTTGGGAACTTGACCTGGCAAGCGCTCCATCAAAAAAAACGGCGCGCCCAATATCTCTGGCTTTGACTCGACCGCGAGCACCCGCGGTATCGGAAAATCCGTGTGCTCAAGCGCTCGCAAGATATCAGCCTGACGTATGACGTCGTGTCCGGGAAAGATCGACTCCCCAGACGGTTGCATTCGCAGCACGAACTCTTCGGCGCAGTCGCTGACGCCATCGCGCCATCGCATGCAACCGGTCAGGGTGACATTCGAGTAACCATCGGTGGGGGCCGACAACGCATCGATCGAGAGCCCCACTCGATCTACAAAGCGAGTCGATAACCAGTGGTGAAGTCGTTGGTCGCTAACCGACACGACCGAAGTCACATCCATGCATCCCGGGGATCGGGCCATACGTCGACGTTGACCGAATCCCGTTGCGGGGAGAACTTGCCAAAACGACTGGCATGGAACGCGAGCGGCTGCACGCTGCGCGAGGACATTGCGAGCACCCGACCGACGATAATCGTGTGATCACCGCCAGGATGGAGCGCCTCAACTTGGCACTCAATGCGCGCAAGTGCACCATCGATTACCGGCGGGGTCGGATGGGATTGCCACCATGCATCGACTTCAAATTTGGCACGTCCGGACCGCGCAAAATGCAGTGCGATGTCCGCCTGCTGCGCCTCCAGTATATGAACGGCAAACGGCGCCCCGAGTGTGAATGCACCGAGACTGTTGCTCTTGTTGGCAAGACACCAAAGGAGAAGTGGTGGATTGAGCGAGACCGACGTGACCGAGTTCGCCGTCACGCCTACCGGCTCAGGACCTGGACTCACGGCCGTCACCACCGTCACGCCCGTGGTGAACAGACCAAAAACTCGTCGCAGTTCCCTCGCGTCCATCGCGCGATCCGCCTTTAGTAAACGCGGGCGGGGTGCTGCTCGCGCGGCGTGCCCAGCATCTCGCGATAAGTCGGCGGTTGCTTGCCGTTACGATCCTTTAGACCGTATTGCAGCGCAATCTCGGCACCGACAAGCGTCTTGCCTGAAAGCTTGGCGTTATCGGGATCCGTGGCGATTGCGTAGAGGATGTCCCCAGAGAACTGCGGGGTCTCCACGACCTCGAGAAAGGGAGCATATTGATCCGGGCGTTCCTTGAACGCCTTTTGCGAACGCTCAGTGAGCAGCGGACCCATCCATAGCGAGACGCAGCACACGCCGGTGTTCTCGAAGTCGACGGCCATATCCGCGGCGAACTTGTCGACGCCCACCTTCTGCGCGCCGTATGCCGGGCCGTGCATGTAACAGGCCGAACCGAAAGAAGATGAGAACGCGATCAGGCCGCGCCCCTGCTTCACCATGATCGGCGCGGCGTAGTAGCACGCGTAGTAAGCAGACTTTAGACCCACATCGAGAATACGAACGAGATCGACCGAGCGCTTCCAGAACGGCTCGGGCAGGATCAGATCATCGTGGATGAAAGTCACGTTGTTGTGCAGGATGTCGATGCGACCCTGCTCGCGCTCCACCTGCTTGATCAGCGCCTCGATGTCCGAAGACTTCTCGTGATCGCAGATGACCGCGATCCCCTTACCACCGGCTGCCGTGATTTCGTCGGCAGTGCGCTGTACGGTGCCACCCAAGAAATGGTCTTCCTCGTGCGTGCTACGACCGGTGACGTACACCGTCATTCCTTTCTCACCGAGCGCTAAAGCAATACCTTTGCCGGCTCCCCGGCTCGCTCCGGTGACGATTGCGACTTTTGGTTGGTAATCGGACATGGGAACCCCCCCCCGCTATTCTTGGGTTAACGTGACTTCGAAGCTTTGGCGAGATCGAGAAACACCGGTTTCTCTCCCCCGCCGTGGACGGCGATCTGTGCGCCGCTGACATATCGAGCGAGCGGCGAGGCGAGAAAGACGCACACATCCGCTACATCTGCAGGTTCACCCATGCGACCAAGCGGCAACATCGCTCCGATACGCTGCAGTCCTGCCTCGCCACCATAGTGTTCGAGTGAGTTTGGTGTAGCGACGAGACCAACGATCAAAGAATTGACGCGGATACCCTGCGGACCCCATTCCATCGCCAGTGACTCGCTCAAATTCACGAGCCCCGCCTTCGCTGCACCGTAAGCGGCGCTGAATGGCGAGGCACGGACAGCCGAGACACTCGAAATGTTGACGATAGAGCCACCCTCGCCGCTCGCAAGCATGCCGCGGTAAGCGGCCTGACTCATGAAGAAGGCGGCGGTGAGATTCAACTGGATGATCTTCTCGACGATCACCGGATCTATCTCGGCAGACGGCATTTCGCCACCACCGCCGGCGTTATTCACGAGCACATCGAGTCGACCATGTCGCGCCAGGACGCTGTCGACCAGCTGCTGACACTCCGCGGCGCGCCGCACATCGCAAGAGTGATATTCGACTTCTCGGGTACCGAACGACGGCAGCTCCAACGGCGGACGCCGCGAGCACGCGACCACGGTCGCGCCGGCCTGCAGAAATCGAGTACTGATACCGGCACCGATACCGCTGACACCACCAGTCACCAACACTACTTTGCCGGTGAGGTCGAGCGCGTCGCCCAGATTGATGAGTTGACCTATTTGCATGGCGATTGCGTAAAAATTTGCTATGTTATTTACGCGAACGAACATTCTATTACCAATTCATACGTCGGTCGCGAATTTTCAGACGGGGGTCATCAACGAATCATGCAGTCTGTCCTCGCTCAGACCCTGCCCGGCGTCCTCGGCCGGGCCGCAGCGCAATACCCCGACAAGGTTGCCATCGAGGACGGCCCGCGGCACCTCACCTTCCAAGCGCTCAAGCGGGAGGTGGACCGTGCCGCGGCGGCATTCATTGCCACAGGCGTTCAACATGGCGACCGAGTTGCCATCTGGGGGCCAAACGGCATCCCCTGGATCATCGCCGCACTCGGCGCACAATCGGTTGGAGCCGCGCTCGTCCCGCTGAATACTCGGCTAAAAGGCCGCGAAGCAGGCTACATTCTGCAGCGCAGCTCCGCCAAGGTACTCTGCCATTCGGGGCGTTT
>JALRHE010000047.1 GCA_023253235.1 Steroidobacteraceae bacterium | reverse complement strand
ATAGACCGTGAGCCGCGCATCGCAGGATAAACAGGGCGCCACCCAGCCGCAGGCGCTGCAGGCGAGCGTTGGTGCGTAGCCACGTCGGTTGATATAGACCAATACCTGACCTTGATCAGCCAGGTGCTTCTCGATCGTCGTCGCTGCCGTCGTCGAGAGTCCCGCATGCACGTGTTCGGCTCGCAGGTCGATCAATTTCAGGGTTGGCGGCTGCGCGTTGCCAGCGCGGCGCGGCAGGCTGAGATGTTGGAATCGGCCGAGAGTGACGTTATGCAGTGATTCGAGCGATGGCGTGGCGGAGCCGAGCACGATCGGGACATCGAGTTGCTGGGCGCGAACCAAAGCGAGATCTCGAGCCGAGTAGCGAAATCCGCCCTCTTGCTGTTTGAACGACGCGTCGTGCTCTTCGTCGACGATGATCATCCCGAGTTCCGGAATCGGGGCGAACACGGCCGATCGCGTACCGAGCACGAGACGGGCCGACCCGTCGTGCGTGCGTCGCCACGCCTCCAGCCGTTGGGTATCGGTGAGGCCCGAGTGCAGCACGGCGAGCGGGACGCCTTCAAATCGTTTTGCGAACCGGCCGACCAGTTGTGGTGTGAGGCCGATTTCCGGAACGAGGATCAAGACGCGACGTCCGGCTCGGAGCTGCCTCTCGGTGAGTCGCAGATACACCTCCGTCTTGCCGCTGCCGGTGATTCCCTGCAGCAGCCAAGCTCGATAACCCGTATCACCGCTCGCGATGATCGTTTCGAGAGCGGCTCGTTGGTCGGGCGTCGGCTCCGGGATGGCGGTGGCCGATCCCTCTGGTTGCGACGGCGGTGTTGAGTGCGCCGGCTCGAGTTCCTGTCGTTCCGCCCAGCCCCGTTCGCGTAATGATCGGATGTGATCTCGCCAGCGTGGCCAGTCGGCTAGGTCGTCCTCAGCCACGACCGCGTTGTCGCGAGCGAGGCGCTCCAGCAGGGCGCGTTGTTGGGGTGCGCGCTTCGCCTCGCCGGCGTCGAGCGCGTGGCGTCCGGCCGGCGTGAGCGCCCACCCGAACGAGCGTGCTTGCAGGGTCGCGCCCTCACGCACGAGCTTCGGCAGCGCGGTTGCGATGACCTCACCCAAGGGGTGGTGGTAGTAGTCGGCGGCCCAGCGCAGCAACGCCAGCAGCGTCGCATCGAAGGTTGGCCGCTCGTCTATATAGGACGAAATCCGCTTTAATTTTTCTCGATCAACGTCTGATTGACTCTCTATTGAAACGATAAACCCAATTTTTTCTCGCCGACCGAAGGGGACGCGGACGCGCTGTCCGGCCATCGCCGCGGGAGCATCGACGTCGCGCAGGTAGTCGAAGGTCCGCCTCAGCGGGGTGTCGAGGGCGACCCTGATGATCTCGTCGGTCATCGCCACATTTTTCCACAGAGAGTGTGGATAACGTTGTGGATGACACGAAATTCCAGCGAAAAAACTCGGGAAAATCGGCCGTATTGCGCGGGGGTGGTCAAAAAATGATCAATTTCGTTAAATCTGATAAAAATCAGTGACTTATGCTCGAGGTTGGCTCGATTCAATGATTCTTACGACAGTTTTGTGACTTGGTTTCTTCGCGACTGTGCGTAAGTGACTGATTTTCCGATACCCGTCACTTCTGGCGCGGACTCCAATTGGTGAGACTGACGCCAAGCAGCGCGATCAACCCGCCGACCACCATAGAGGCGAGCAGAGGCTCATCGAGTAGCCAGGTGCCGAACAACACGCCGAATACGGGCACGAGGTTGTTGAACACCGAGGTACGAGCCGGCCCGAGTCGCGCGAGACCCTGTGCGTACCAAACGAAGGCGAGAGCGGTTCCACCGGCACCTAGATACAGGATCGAGGCCCAGGCCTCGGGAGTCACCGCGGCAAGGCTCCACTCGGACCACTCGAGTGGAATCCCGACTGAGAGCAGCACGGCGCCCCAGAGGGTCGTGACGGTCGTGAGCGCGAGTGCCGACGGCGCACGATCACCGGCGAGCGCGTAGCGGCTGATGATCGTGTACACCGCCCAACAGAGCGCTCCGCCGAGCATCAGCGCCTCTCCACGACCGACTCGCTGGAACAAGACGGTGAGATCACCCTTGGCCAGCACGGTGCACACCCCGGTGAGCGCGAGCAGGATACCGAGCCAGCGATGCCAAGCGAGGCGCTCGCGAAACACGACCGCCATCGCGACGGCCGTCATGATCGGATTGAGAGCGACGACGAGCGCGGTACGGCTCGCCGGAATCAG
>JALRHE010000435.1 GCA_023253235.1 Steroidobacteraceae bacterium | reverse complement strand
AGAATGGTGATCCGAACTGCGTCGTGCCCGGTCTGATGGCCGTGGGCGAGGCGGCTTGCGTCTCCGTGCACGGCGCAAATCGCTTGGGCTCGAATTCTTTGCTCGATCTCGTCGTGTTCGGTCGCGAGGCCGGACGTCATGCGGCCTCGATCGTCAAACCGGGCACCTCGCATCGTCCCTTGCCGAAAGACGCCGGTGATCTGGCCATTTCGCGACTCGATAAATTCCGCAACGCCGACGGCTCGCGTTCGACGGCGCAGATTCGCCTCGAGATGCAGAAAGTCATGCAGTCGGATGCCGCCGTGTTCCGCACCGGCAGCTCGCTACAGGAAGGCTGCGAGAAGCTCGCCAAGACGGTCGATTCGTTTGCTGATGTCAAAACGAGTGATCGTGGTCTTATCTGGAACACCGATCTCATCGAGACGCTCGAGCTCGACAACCTGCTCGGGCAGGCGGTGGCCACGATTCAATCAGCGGAGAACCGCAAGGAGAGTCGCGGTGCGCACGCCCGCGAAGACTTCAAGGATCGTGACGACACGAATTGGCTCAAACACACGCTCTGCTGGGTGGACGAGAAGGGCAAGGCCACCATCGACTATCGTTCGGTGAACCTGCACACGCTCACGAGCGACGTTGAGCCCATTCCCCCTAAGGCGCGCACCTACTGAGTTCGAGGATCTTCGACCATGGCCGAGTTTCGACTTCCCGCCAACTCTCGCATCAACAAGGATGGCAAGGTGCACAAGGCGCCTGCCGGTTCCACCAACGTGCGCACCTTCAAGGTGTATCGCTACGATCCCCACGGTGGTGAGAACCCGCGTATCGACACCTTCGAGGTGGACATGGACAGCTGCGGTCCGATGGTCCTCGATGCGCTGATCAAGATCAAAAACGAGCTCGATCCGAGTTTGACGTTCCGTCGGTCGTGTCGCGAGGGCATCTGCGGCAGCTGCGCGATGAATATCGATGGCACGAATACGCTCGCCTGTACCAAGAGCTGCGACGAGGTGAAGGGCGAGGTCAAGATCTATCCGCTGCCGCACATGCCGGTGGTGAAGGATCTCGTGCCGGATCTCACGCAGTTTTATGCGCAGTACGCCTCGGTCAAGCCGTGGCTGCAGTCGAAGACGCCGGCGCCGCCCGATCGCGAGCGCCTGCAAGCACCGGAAGAGCAGGAGAAGATCGACCGACCGTCGGCCTGCATCCTATGCGCCTGCTGCTCGACCTCGTGCCCGAGTTACTGGTGGAACGGCGATCGTTATCTCGGTCCCGCGGCGTTGCTCGCGGCTTATCGATGGATCATCGACAGCCGCGACGACGCGACCGGCGAGCGCCTCGATGCGCTGCAGGATCCCTTTAAGCTCTACCGTTGTCACACGATCATGAACTGCACCGAAGCCTGTCCGAAGGATCTCAATCCGGCCAAGGCCATCGCCGAAATCAAGCGGATGATGGTCGAGCGCGAGCATCTCTGAGCCGCGCGTCGTCCGCGCCCGCTGACATGAGCGCTTCCATGGCGAAGGCCGGATTAGGCCGTCTGCGGTGGATGTGTCGGCGCGGCATGAAGGAGCTCGACGTGTTACTCGAGCGCTGGCTCGAGCGACACGGTCCGACGGCGACGGCCGAGGCCCTCGCCCGATTCGAAGCGTTGCTGCAATGGCAGGACCCTGAGCTCGTACGGTATCTCATTGCCGGCGAGGTTCATTCCGATCCGGATCTCGCGGCGCTACTGCAGTCCATTCGGGGTGTTTGAGCGCTCTGAGCGGTTACACTGCGGACAAAACCTCCCTAAAGGGCGTCCCTTGCGAACTTTTGTGAAGTGCCTCTGTCTACCCCCACGCGATGTGTGCATGGTCGGTGCCAGCGCTCGTGGCGGAGACTTCCGACATGAGCAGTGAAGCCAGCGATCTGAGCCTGGTGCAGCTTGCCCAACGGGGCGATGCGGGGGCTTTCGATGCGTTGGTGCGCCGTTATCAGCACAAGGTCGTGAAACTCGTCATGCGTTATGTGCGTGACCCGGCCGAGGCAGAGGATGTTGCCCAGGAAGCATTTATCAAGGCGTATCGAGCATTGCCGCGTTTCCGCGGCGACAGCGCCTTCTATACTTGGCTCTATCGCATCGCCATCAATACCGCCAAGAATGTCATCGCGGCCCGCGGCCGCAGTCCCATCGAGTACGACCTCGATCGCCCCGAAGGCGAAGAGTCCGCCGAACTGCAGGCTCGCATGAAGGACACCGCCACACCCGAAGCCATGGCGCTCACCGAGGAGATCCGCTCCACCGTGAATGCGGCCATCGAGTCGCTGCCGGAAGATTTACGCAATGCCATCGTGCTGCGTGAACTCGAAGGTATGTCTTACGAAGAGATCGCTGCCGCCATGGACTGTCCCGTCGGGACTGTCCGATCGCGCATTTTCCGTGCGCGCGAGGCGATCGATAACCGATTGCGTGAAGTGTTCGATGGCGGGTTAGGCCGCGGCGAGGTAGTGGGATGAGTGCAGATCAGACAGGCAGCGAACGCGAGAGCCAACTATCGGCGATGTTCGACGGCGAACTGCCGGAGGGCGAGTGTGAACTCGTCGCGCGGCGTCTCGCCAAAGACGAGAACCTCCGTCGCAGTTGGGACAACTATTCTTTGATCGGTGCGGTGATGCGCAGCGAGCCGCTGGCTCGGCGTCACCTGGCGCCTCAGGTCGCCGCCCTCGTACAGGCCGATCGCAACGAGACCGCAATCGACGCCGATCAATCGTCCGTCGCTGCAACAGGCCGATCGGCCTTGGGTCGAAACTCTGCGCTGCGTTGGGCGGGTGGCTTTGGGGTCGCTGCGGCAGTCGGTGCGGTCGCCATCTTCTTCGGTGGCAACCCGCAGATCGAGACGACCATCGCCGATACCGCCAAGAGCCCTGCTAATCCGCCGGCCAAAGTGGTCGGCGAGATCGTCGAGGAAGTCGTCATCCCCGCAGCATCTGCCGATGGTGACGAAATCATCTTGGCCATGAAACCGACCGAGCCCGAGAGTTACGTGACGCCGCCGATTCGAGATGGCGTCGGGTCGGCGGTGACAGCGCCTGTGCAGCTCGCCAATTTCGTCGCGGCCCACAGCGCCGTGGCGGCACCGATGTTGCGGCACGGTACGCTCTCGACCCTGATTACCAGCGCCCCGATCGTCGAGGAGCCTCAGATGGAGCCCCGGGTGGAGCCGGCCGTGGTGACCGATGACACGTCAGCGCGGGGCGAGATTCTTTGATGGCTGCGCTCGATTTGCGTCGCTCGGCAACGATGTGGCTCGCAGCTCTGACGGCAGCCGCGCTGCCGCTCGGAGCCTTCGCGAACGAAGCGCGCGACTGGCTCGAGCGGATGAACAAGGCGCTCTCCGAGCGCAGTTATGACGGTACTTTTTTCCACACTCGCGGCGGACGCGCCGAGTCGATGCGGATCGTGCATCGTGTCCAAGAGGGTGAGGTGTGCGAACGGTTGATGTCGCTCGACGGATCGGGGCGCGAATTCGTGCGCCGGGGTAGCGAGGTCTCGTACGTGCTACCGGATCAGGAAATGGTGCTGACCGAGGAGCGACCGCACACGGGCGGTTTGCTGCCGACGTTGCCGCGTATCGATGATCGGCAAGCGGAGCTCTACGAATTCAGTCCGGTTAAGAAGGTGCGCTTGATGGGCCGCGATGCGCGATTTATCGCGATGACGCCACGCGATCCGTTTCGCTACGGGTATCGGGTGTGGATCGATGCGCGCTCGCACATGCCACTCAAGACGGAACTGCACGATGCGAAGGGAGAGGTGCTCGAGCGTATTGCCTTCGCCAATCTCGTGCTGATGCGCAGTATCCCGGATGAGGCCTTCCGACTGCCCGCAGGATCCGAGCGCTACCGTCGGGTGCATTCACGATTCGTTCGCGCCGAAAGCGGTGCAGGCGCTCGTCAGGTGTGGACGACGGCGCGTTTGCCGCAAGGATTTCGCCTGACTCAACAAGTCGAGCAGACGCTCCCCGGGACGGATCGGCCGGTTTCCCATCTGGTGTTCTCGGACGGTCTTGCCTCGGTCTCGGTTTTCATCGGTGCCGCCGTCACGCTCGAGGCGGCGCAGCAGCAGGTGGGTGGCACGCAGCAAGGTGCCGCGACGACGCTCGTTACGGTGATCGACGGCAAGCCGGCGGTCGTCGTTGGTGAGGTTCCGCTGCGAACCGCGCGGATGATCGCCTCGCAGCTGAAAGCCGCTCGCAGCGCAGCACCCAACGAACCGCGACGACCAGGCACGCCGGCCACGCCGCAGGCGGCGGCGCCAGCGCCCTGAGCTCCGCTTGAACGAGCCTCGCTTGACCTTGCTCTCGCGCGAGGGATGCGGCCTCTGCGAGGAGTTTGCGGCCGAGCTCGCGACCGAACTCGCGACTCTGGGCGCGCAGAGATCGCTACCGCCGCTCGAGATCGCCGACGTGGACTCCGACCCGGAGTGGCAGCGTCGCTACGGGCTCAAGATTCCGGTTCTGCTGTGGGACGGCGAGCCCGTTTTGACGACCTTTTTCGACGCCGCCGAGTTGCAACGCCTTTTCCGGGTTCGGTGACGGTGCCTCCGGTATAATTTGGTGTTTTGCCGCCCCTGCGGCTCAGCCGGTCACCGATGCAGAATATTCGCAACTTTTCGATCATCGCCCA
>JALRHE010000409.1 GCA_023253235.1 Steroidobacteraceae bacterium | reverse complement strand
TGCACGGCATCGACGACACGGTCGTGCCGTACGTGCAAACGGAATATATGGTGTCGGCGATGAAGTCGGCGGGCGTACGCTACGAACTCGTGCAGCTGAAATCCGAGGACCATTGGCTGTCACGCAGCCCGAGCCGCATCGAGATGCTCGCGCAACTCGATCGATTCCTCGATCAGCACATCGGCAGTCAGTACAAGGTGACGGTGGAAGAACAGGTGGCGCAGCGCTAACGGGGGTCGGTGCGCGACAGAGATGGGTTATGTCGGTTCGAGATGGTCGGGACGCCGAGATTTGAACTCGGGACCCCTTGCACCCCATGCAAGTGCGCTACCAGGCTGCGCCACGTCCCGACCGAACCGAAAGTGATGATACCCCGCCGCTGCCGGCGCGGCGAGTCAATCAGCGCCGCAACAGGCGCAGGATGTCCTCAAGCTCCATCCGCATCTGGCGGACGATCTGCTGACTTTGCGTGACGTCGCTGCGCGCTTCTTCGCCCTGCAACTTGTTGCGCGCGCCACCGATCGTGAACCCCTGCTCATAGAGCAAGCCACGGATCTGACGAATCACGATGACGTCTTGCCGCTGGTAATAGCGGCGATTGCCCCGTCGCTTGACGGGCTTCAGCTGCGGGAACTCCTGCTCCCAATAACGCAGCACGTGCGGCTTAACGCCACACAACTCCGCCACCTCACCGATGGCGAAATAACGTTTCCCCGGGATCGCCGGTAGTTCGTCGTTATTCTTGGCTTCCAACATACGCTTCGACTCGAGCCTTCAACTTCTGTCCCGGACGGAAAGTCACCACGCGCCGAGCGCTGATGGGTATCTCCTCACCCGTCTTAGGATTGCGCCCAGGGCGCTGGTTTTTGTCACGCAGGTCGAAGTTGCCGAAACCGGAGAGCTTCACTTGTGCGCCGGTCGAGAGGGCCGTACGCAGCTCTTCGAAAAACAGATCAACCAATTCACGCGCTTCGCGCTTGTTGAGGCCGAGCTGATCAAACAGCGCTTCGGCCATCTCTGCTTTGGTCAGTGCCATGTTGTTGTTCTGTTCCGCCCGATCGAAACTTCGTGCCGACGACTCACTCACGGAAAGTCGCCTGCAACCCCGCCACTAGAGACCCCTTGACCGACTCGATCAATCGGTCCGTGTCTTCGTCCGTCAGGGTGCGACCTTTGTCCTGCAAAATCAAGCCTAAAGCAACGCTTTTTCGTCCTTCTTCGATTCCGCGGCCGCGATAGATATCGAACAGGACGACTTCACGCAAAGCACTTGACGAAGCGCTTAAAACGCGTTCCCGGATATCGGAATACGTGACAGCCTCATCGACAACGAACGCCAGATCACGGCGAACCTGCGGATAGCGCGAGGGTTCTTCGAAGGTCTGACGAGTCGGCGCGAATGCCACAGCCACGTCGAGCTCGAACAGTATCGGTGCCGAGACGAATTCCAGACGGCGCACGTGCTCCGGATGCAACTCCCCGAGCCAGCCGATCGGCTGGTTGCTCCGCAAGATACGTGCAGTGCGACCCGGGTGCAGGCACGGCGACACCGCCGCTTCGAAGCGGATGTCGTGTTCCGGCGCGGCGAGCGACAACAACGCCACGACGTCCGCGCGGACATCGAAATAGTCGACAAGTTCGCGACCGCCACCCCACTGCTCCGGCCAGCGCGAGCCCATCGCGAGCCCGGCGATACGATCGGATTCCGGCGCGCCCACCGGGAACACGACGCCGTGCTCCATCAGACGCAGGCGCGATTGTTGACGTCGCTGATTCTCCATCGCCGCCTTGAGCAAACCTGGCCACAACGACACGCGCATGACGGCAAGATCGCTCGAGATCGGGTTAGACAGCGTATGCGTGGCTACGTCCGGGAAAAGCGCTGCTTGGAACCCGGGCTCGACGAAAGCGAAGTGAATACCCTCGTGGTATCCCCGCGCTGCGAGCGTATCGAGCACTCGTTGCTCGGTCGCAGGCTCGGTTACCAAGGGTTTGATGAGCTGATCGACCGGGGCGGGCTTAGTCGGAATGCGTTCGAAACCGATGAGTCGTGCGATCTCTTCGATCAGATCACGCTCGATCGACAGATCGAAGCGATGCGAGGGAACGACGAAACTCAACGACTCGCCGCTCGTGCTTTCGCATGTAATGCCGAGGCGCTGCAGCAACGCGGCAGCCTCGCTTGCGCTGACCGAGAGACCAAGTAGCCGCTCGATTTGCGGCACACGCAACGACACGGCCGGATAACGCTTCAGGTGTGCGGCCTCTTCTACCGTGACCACCGGACCGGCCTGACCGCCTGCCACCGCTTGCAACAAGCGAGTGGCGCGCTCGATCGCCTGGGCACCGACCTCGGGATCGACGCCACGCTCAAACCGTTGGCTGGCATCGGTCGTCAAACCGAAACGACGACCGCGCCCCGCAATCGCCGACGGCGCGAACCAAGCAACCTCAAACAGCACGCGACGCGTCTCCGCTGACACCGCCGTGCGCGTACCACCCATGACACCCGCGAGCGCCACCGGCCCCGCCTCGTCGGCGATGACCAGCATGTCGGGCTGCAATTCGACGGTGCGTCCGTCGAGCAACTCACAGCGTTCACCCGAGTTGGCCAAGCGTGCGGTCAGACCACCCTGCACTTTGTCGAGATCGTAAGCGTGCATCGGCTGCCCGAGCTCTTGCACGATGTAGTTGGTGATATCGACGACAGGGCTGATGCTGCGAACACCGGCGCGGCGTAAACGCTCGCGCAACCAGATCGGCGAGGCCCGCGTATTATCGACATCGACGATGATTCGCGCGTGAAAGCGCGGACAGGCCGCAGGCGCGCCGAGTACGATGTTGGGCCGTTCACTGCGCAATGCCGGCACCGGCGTCGTATCGGGCACAACCATCGACTTGGATGCCAACGCCGCCACTTCGCGCGCGACGCCGCGCATCGACATCGCATCGCCACGATTGGGTGTGACGGCGAGTTCCAACACGGTGTCATCGAGAGCGAGATACTCGCGTAGGTTAGCGCCTACGGGTGCATCCGAGGGCAACTCGATGATGCCCTCGGAGAGCTCGCTCAAACCTAATTCTTTGGCTGAGCACAACATGCCAGCCGATTCGACGCCACGCAGTTTGGCTGCCTTGATCTTGAGATCGCCCGGCAACTGCGCGCCGACCGTCGCGAGCGCGGTTCTCAAACCAGCACGCGCGTTTGGCGCACCGCAGACGATCTGCAGTAGCGGAGCACCCTCGCCCAGACTCACCGCGCACACGCGCAATTTGTCGGCCTGCGGATGCGGCTCGGCGCTGATGATCTCTGCTACGCGCACTCCCTCGAACGGCGGCGCTGCCGTCGCAATCGATTCCAGCTCGAAACCCGCCATGGTGAGGGCGCTGCCGAGCGCTTTCGGCTCGAGCTCTGCATCCACCCACTCACGCAGCCATTGCAGCGAGATCTTCACGCGGCACCGAACTGGCGCAGGAAGCGCAAATCACTTTCGAAGAACAAACGCAGGTCACTCACACCATCGCGCAACATAGCCAAGCGCTCGATTCCCATGCCGAAGGCATAGCCTGTCCAACGCTCCGCAT
>JALRHE010000357.1 GCA_023253235.1 Steroidobacteraceae bacterium | reverse complement strand
CGACGGGTCGGTGGACGGTCTCACACGGCGTACGAATTCGATTCGCGTATCGAGCTTGGCGCTTCGCAAATCGGGCGGATGTATGCGCGTATTCTCGATACAGCTCGTGCGCTTGGCATCGAAATGGCGCCGGGTGCGCACATCAATGCCCCCTATTCCTTCGTGCGCGGCGACGAACTGATCGCTGCCGCGAATTGGGCTGCTTCAAAGCGAAACCCGCTACAGGGTCCTGAGCGCAGTGTTCCGCCGCACGCGCTCGGGGCGTATTACATCGAACAAAGAAATCCGTTCCAAAGCTTCGATGAACTGCTCTCACCAAAAGCCCAAGAGTTCGATCTGAGTGTGGCGCAATGGCTCGAGCGGCAAAGCGCATCGTCAGCAGCGCGCGAATTGATCAACGAGACGTTGGGCGCCCCCGGTCTCGAGAACCAAAGCGTACTGCGCATGTTTCAGGAAGCTACGCGTATGCGGGTCGAGAATCGTGCACGAGCGGCCGCACCCGAATCATCGGGCAAAGATGCTTACGAACGTGCCGCGCTCAACTCGTTTCATATCGTGGGCGGCTCATCGAAGCTTACCGATGCGATGGCTGCCAGCCTCGGCGATCGTGTCATCACCGGCAAAAAGGTCGTTGCCATCGACATGACCCGCACCGGCTGCACCGTGCGCTGCGAGGATGGCTCACAGTGGCAATCGGCGCGAGTGATTTCCGCTCTGCCCTTCACGATGCTCAGACGCATCGCGATCACCCCCGCATTACAGGGTGCGCAAGCGCAGGCTGTCGAAAGGATGCCTTATGGCAACCAAAGCCAGGTGTGGTTGCGCGTCAAAGCGCCCTATTGGGAAGCCGACGGCATCGAAGCGTCGATGTGGACCGATGGTCTTTTCACCTTGATCCGTCAACAGATTGAACACGACGGCAAGCGGGAGCTGATCAGCGCCCTAGCCTTCGGGGCGAAATCACACGAGTTGGATCGTCTCGCGCCGCGTGATCGCGGTGAGCTTGCGATTCGATACATCGAGCAGCGTCGACCGAGCACTCGTGGCAAGCTCGAGTTCATCGGAGCACATTCTTGGGCACAGTCACCGACCATTGGCGGTTGCAGCTACGGCTTGCAACCGCACGTGGCGTTCGATTGGAACTTGCAGATGTCGAAACCGCACGCGCGACTGCATTTCGCCGGCGAACACACGCGACGATTCGAAGTCGGCATGGAAGCGGCAATGGAATCGGGCGAACGTGCCGCGCTCGAGGTGCTGCAAAGTTAGCGCTTGAGTCGAATGAATCCTACCGTTGCCAGCATGAACACGGCGGCGATCGCGACGGCATTCACGGCCGCACGCGCATAACCTAGCTGACCGACGTCGATGAAGTAGTAGGGGTAGAGACCGGTCGCCTCGCCCCGCACGCCCAGATAAATCAGATACGCGGCGGGCAGAGCCATGCAACGCCACGCATCACGCCATTGCACCGACCCTTTGGGCACGATCCGCCACCAAAAGTACGCGAACAGAGGCGGGATCAGATAGTGCAGCAGCAGGTTGGTGAGATGTTCTAGACCTTGCGGATGGTGTACCTGCGTGAGCAACGTCACGTAGAGCAGTCCCACCATGACGATGGAAACGCTGGCTGCCGTGATGGCCATGGGGCTACGCAGGGCTGCGGCAAAACGTCCCAAACGGCTCGGCCATACACAGGCCGCCGCCACCAGCGCACAAAAGCTGTTGGTGATGATGGTGTAGTAGCCCGTGTACTGGAGAACGGCAAAACCGACGGTGCGCCCAGCTTCGAGTTGGTGGCGGATGGACAAGCCCAATTGCAGCGCGACGGCGAACGCACCGCCGAGGGCGAGTGCGACGCCGAGCGATCGGGCTTGCGGGCTCAAGCGCTGCGCCGCTTCAGGTGGATCAGCAGAACCGAGACGGCGGCCGGGGTGATGCCCGGCAAGCGCGAGGCCTGACCTAGGGTGTCCGGTTTGGCCGCGGCGAGTTTCTGGCGAACTTCGTTGGAGAGGCCAGCAACGTTGGCATAGTCGAGATCCGCGGGCAGGGGGAGTTCCTCGTGCTTACGCTGTCGGTCGATCTCGTCCTGTTGGCGCTCGATGTAGCCCGAGTATTTCGCACGCACCTCAATCTGCAGTCGCACCGCTTCGGGGAGGCGATCGTCTTGAGCGGCGAGGCCGGGCATCGGATCCCCCTGAAGGAACTCGTCAGCGGCATCACCCGCCGACTCGATGGCCAGACGATTCAGGTCGCCGTAAGACACTTCCGGACGCCGCAACCAATCGAAGGCGGTGACCCCGCGGAAGCGGGCGCTCGAGAGCCGGGCGATCTCTCGCTCGGTCGCGTCGCGCTTGGCCTCGAACCAGCGCCAGCGCTCATCGTCGACGAGACCCATGTCCCGACCGACCGGGGTCAGTCGAAGGTCGGCGTTGTCCTCGCGCAAGAGCAATCGGTGCTCGGCGCGGCTCGTGAACATCCGGTAGGGTTCGGTCGCGCCCCGCGTGATTAGATCGTCGATGAGCACGCCGAGGTAGGCTTCGCTACGACTCGGAACCCAGGGCCCTTCACCCCGTACCCGACGGGCGGCATTGATGCCGGCAACGATGCCCTGGGCGCCGGCTTCTTCGTACCCGGTCGTACCGTTGATCTGACCCGCGAAGTAGAGACCCTCGATGACCTTGGTCTCGAGCGAACCGTGCAGATCGCGCGGGTCGAAGTAGTCGTACTCGATCGCATATCCGGGCCGTGTGATGTGAGCTTGCTCGAAGCCGTGGATGCTTCGGACGAACTCGAGCTGTACGTCGTAGGGCAGGCTGGTCGAGATGCCGTTGGGGTAGACCTCGTGCGTGGTTAGCCCTTCGGGCTCCACGAAGATCTGGTGAGAGCCCTTGTCGGCGAAGCGGTGGATCTTGTCTTCGACCGACGGACAGTAGCGCGGACCCACCCCTTCGATCTGCCCAGTGAACATGGGCGAGCGATCGCAGCCGCGCCGAATGATGTCGTGGGTACGCTCGTTTGTCTTCGTAATGAAACAAGGAATCTGTTTAGGATGATCTTCGATTCGCCCGAGAAACGAAAACACCGGCATCGGATCATCCGAGTACTGAGGCTGCATCACGCTGAAGTCGATAGTGCGGCCATCGATTCGCGGTGGCGTACCGGTTTTCAGGCGTCCGACCCGCAGCGGTAACTCGCGCAGACGGGCGGCCAATCGGTTCGACGGCGGGTCGCCGGCGCGCCCACCCGCGTACTGATCGAGACCCACATGGATGCGTCCACCGAGGAAGGTGCCGACCGTCAGCACGACCGTCGGCGCATCGAAGGCGATACCCGTGATGGTGACGACGCCGGTGACTCGACCGCCCTCGACTCGCAGGTCGGCGGCCTCTTGTTGGAAGAGCGTGAGGTTCGGCTGGTTCTCGAGCTGGTGCCGGATGGCGGCTTTGTAGAGCTGCCGGTCCGCCTGCGCGCGGGTCGCTCGGACGGCCGGTCCCTTGCTCGCGTTGAGTGTTCGGAATTGGATGCCGGCTCGGTCGACGCCCCTCGCCATGCCGCCACCCAAGGCATCGATCTCGCGCACGAGGTGACCCTTGCCGATGCCCCCAAAGGCGGGGTTGCAACTCATCTGTCCTAGGGTCTCGATGCTCTGGGTCAGAAGCAGGGTGCGACAACCGATCCGAGCCGCGGCGAGCGCCGCCTCGGTACCGGCGTGGCCGCCGCCGATCACGATCACATCGAAAGAGTGGGGGTGTCGCATGGGTGCGCATTTTAGACCCATTCAGCGACTTTCTCGGTCTCGGCAGAGATGCTGCCACCTGGGCGTAATACCGGGCCATGACGGATCAACTTCTGCGCGCCCGGTATCCGATCGCCATCGCCCTGGCGTTGGTCGGTTTGTTTTGTATCCGCTCGACCCCGCTTGCCGTGGCTGCTAAGGCGCCCGAGACCCCGCCGCTTGAGGTGGAGTTGCCTCGCGCGATGGCGAACACGCCAGCGGATGGCCGGCTCCTGGTGATGTTCGCGCCGGTCGATCAGACACCCGATCGCGAGCCACGCGAACTTGCGCATTGGAACGCCGAGGCTATTCCGCTCTTCGGTATGGATATCGAGTCCTGGCAACCTGGGACCCGAGTTCGACTCACCGATGCGGCGGTCGGCTTTCCCCTGCGCCGTTGGCGGGATCTGCCGGCCGGTGACTATCGGGTGCAGGCTCTTTGGCAGCGTTACGACACCGTGCGACGTGCCGATGGTCGCGTTTTGTCCCTACCGCTCGATCGAGGCGAGGGTCAGCAATGGCGCGACAAGCCCGGCAATTTATATTCGAGACCCCAACGTATTCGCTGGGACGGCCGAACTCGACTGCCTCCGCTGACGCTGACGGAGCGCGTGGTGGATGTGGCTACACCGAGCGATACGCCTTGGGTGAAGTATCTGCGCATCCGCAGTGAACGACTGTCGACTTTCTGGGGGCGCGACGTCTTTCTCGGTGCCTTCGTCACGCTACCGGCGGGTTTTCATTCGCGCCCCCAAGCTCGTTACCCACTGGTCATCCAGCATGGGCACTTTCCGGCGGGTCCCACTCATTGGCGCGAAACGCCGCCCGATCCGGATCTCGCGCCGGATTACAGCGCTCGCTTCGGTCTGCACGGTTACAACCGCATCGTGCAACAGCACGCTCACGCATTCTTCCAAGCGTGGAGCGGAGCTGATTTTCCGCGAGTGTTGCTCGTGGAGATCCAACATCCGACGCCGTTCTTCGACCACTCGTATGGCGTCAACTCGGCGAACAACGGCCCTTATGGCGATGCGATCCAGTACGAGCTGATCCCCGAGATCGAGCGTCGCTACCGCGGGCTCGGTCAAGGTTGGGCGCGCTTTTTGTTCGGCGGCAGCGCTGGTGGCTGGACCGCCA
The DNA here is from genome assembly GCA_023253235.1 of Steroidobacteraceae bacterium. Taxonomy (GTDB): domain Bacteria; phylum Pseudomonadota; class Gammaproteobacteria; order Steroidobacterales; family Steroidobacteraceae; genus UBA964. Next base: position 2,197 of record JALRHE010000357.1, on the reverse strand, counting down.
TGGCGACGCAGATCTTCTATCCCGATCATTACAACGGTGCATGGATCGCCTGTCCGGACCCGATCGACTTTCGTCATGTCGGCACGATCGACCTGTATCGGGACCGCAATGCTTACTACGCAACGAGCCGTTATAAGCGCACACCTCGAGCCGCCTATCGTAATTCTTGGGGCCACCTCGATAGCACCGTCGAAGATCAGGCGCGGTGGGAGTCGGCACTCGCTAGCCACGGTCGCAGCACCGAGCAATGGGACGCGTGGGAAGCAGTCTATTCACCCGTCGGTGAGGGTGGTTATCCGCGGCGCCTTTGGAATCGCGACACGGGTGAGATCGATCCGGTGACGGCAGCGCATTGGCGCGACAACTATGATCTCGGACACATCTTGCGCCGCGATTGGGCAAAACTGGCGCCCAAGTTGCGCGGCAAGTTGCGAATCTACGCTGGCGAAAGAGACAACTACTACCTCGACAACGCAGTCTATGCCGTCGAGGAATTTCTTCGATCGGCGCAGCCTGCCGCCGATGCCGTGATCGAATACGGCAACCGAGCCGAACATTGTTGGAACGGCGATCACAGCCGAGCGAACGCATACTCGCGGCTACGCTATCCGCAGATGGTGTTGCCATGGGTCGTCGAGCGCATTCTCGCAACGGCGCCGCCCGGCGCCGATATTCAAAGCTGGCGCTATTGATCTGTTACTTTCGCCAGAACGCGCTCGTGAAGAGCACGAGCACACCGAAGATCTCGAGTCGCCCAAGCAACATCGCCACCGAACATACCCAAGTTTGGAAGTCGGTCAATCCTTGATAATTTCCGGCCGGACCCGTCGGCCCAATACCAGGTCCGAGGTTGTTAACGCTCGCAACGATGGAGCTGAATGCCGGTACTAGTTCCATTCCCGAGAGCAGTAGCAAAAATGTGAGTATTGCGATGGTCTGAAAATAAAGAAAAATGAATGCAAGGACCGAGGCGACGATGCGCTCGGGAATGATCTGACCACCGACACGAATCGGGATGACGGCCGACGGGTGTACGATCTGCTTCATTTCGCGTAGTGCCTGTCTCAGCAGCATCAACGTACGAAACATCTTGATGCCGCCACCCGTAGACCCGGTACTGCAGAGAATGCACGATAAGAACAACATCCAAACTGGCGCGACGACAGGCCAAAGATCCCAATTCTGGGATGCAAAACCGGTCGTTGTAGCTACCGAAACGACACTAAAAGCAGCGTGGCGCAGAGACTCTAAAAAACTGTCGTAGGTTTTATGAAAAGTGAGTACGAGCGATAGTGCGATGATGCTGAACGTAAGCACAACCAACACGGCCTTGACTTCCGGATCTTTGAAGTAAGGACTCAAAGTGCGATGCTTTAGCGCCGTGAAATGGCGAGCAAAGTTCAGCGATGCCGCGACCATCAACAAGATCAGCACGAATTCGATCAGTGCAGAATCGAAGTAACCAACGCTGGAATCGCGAGTGGAAAATCCGCCAAGCCCCATCGCGGAGAACGCATGGCAGATGGCGTCGAACCAGCTCATCCCCGCGATCCGGAGTGCGAGGATACCAACTAGCGTAATACTGCCGTAACTGATCCATAAGGCTTTGGCGGTTTCGGTGATGCGGGGCGTGAGTTTTTCGTCTTTGATCGGCCCTGGAGTTTCCGCGCGATAGAGCGACATACCGCCGACACCGAGCAGCGGCAACACCGCAACGGCTAATACGATGATACCGATGCCGCCAAACCAATGTAGAGCGTGTCGCCAAAAATTTATTGAGGGCGGCAATTTGTCGAGATCAGTTAATACCGTCGAACCGGTTGTAGTAAGTCCCGACAACGCTTCGAAATAAGCATCCGTGAAACTTAAACCGGGGAGGGCGGTCAACAGTGGTACGGCAGCGGATGCCGACATCAAAACCCAAGCAAGCGTGACTAGCAGGAAGCCGTCACGCGATTTCAGTTCGCGCTTGAATGAGCGTGTGAAGAAGGCGATCAGCAGACCGAAAACAAGATTGATCGATGCGGCGACCAGATAATGACTCCAATAGCCGTCCTGCATGACGAGGGAGCACGCTAATGGCAGGGCGAAAGTGATGGCAAAGAACGCCATCATCAAACCTAGAACATGTGCAACAGCGAGCATCTGGACTGTCGATCGTTCAGCGTCGACCGGCTGTTTCGCCGAGGAAGAGTTT
>JALRHE010000310.1 GCA_023253235.1 Steroidobacteraceae bacterium | reverse complement strand
CGGGATGTAGCTCAGCCTGGTAGAGCACTACGTTCGGGACGTAGGAGTCGGAGGTTCAAATCCTCTCATCCCGACCATCTCCCGCCCAAAGAAAATAATCAGTTAGCGTAATGACAAGGATTGTCCGAGTAGAACACTCGGGACTATTCTACTTTTCAGCAACTTTGTTTCGAGCGCATGTCGCACCGATGAATGACCGAGGCACCCAACTCGTAGACCGATTCTACGCCGACATTTGGAACCGACACGACAAGTCGGCGATTCCAAAACTGCTCTGCGCGGATTTCACCTTTCGCGGCTCCCTCGGACCGAGCAAAGTCGGTCACGAAGAGTTTGCGAGTTATGTTGATTTCGTTCATGACTCACTAGGCGATTATCGCTGCGACATTCAGGACTTGGTGGTCAGTGATCACAAAGCATTTGCCAAGATGCTGTTCTCGGGAATACACCGCAAGACATTCTTGGGCTACGAACCCACATCGCTGCGTGTTGAGTGGGCGGGCGCTGCGCTTTTCACTTTCAACGAGGGGATGATCGCAGATCTTTGGGTGTTGGGCGATTTACAGGGACTACATCAACTGCTGGAACGAAATCGCGACAGCAACATGTAGTTTTACTGGGGTCGTAACCAACGATCCGCAATGTCGACCGCACGAGAGCGCAGCTCGGGCACTGCCGTGCATTCGAAATCATTGCCGAATCTGAGCGCGCCGATAACTTCGAGACGGGAAGAGTCAGCCGCAGACAAGCCCATTCCGTTGCCGGCAACCTCAAGATGCCGACTGGCCACCAGATCGGTGACGAACGCAGGATACACAGAGGGATCACCGAGTCTGAGGCCGCGACAGTCGAGCACCAACTCGCCATGCGCATCAATTCGCCCGGCGCGAGAGAGAACATCCGAATCGGCTCGCGCCCTGATCACACGCACCTTCTCGTCACGCAATACGCGTTCGAGCGCTTGTGGAGGCGCTCGATGCCGATGCCGATTCCAAAGATCGAAGAGATGCCGCATCACTCGTCTTTGCTCAGCTTTTGGTAGCGAACGCCAGAGCATAGGCGTCTCGGAGCGGATGGCGTCGAGGACTGCACGCCACGGATAGCTCTGCGTATATCGACGCAGCGTCGCAAGATAGTGACGTGCCGAGTGCTCCGCCCGCAGCGCCGCAACAAGCTCACGCTTCGCCGAATCATCGAGGGGCGTGGTCTGGTGGTGTGCCGCCGACCATTGACCCGAGCGCGACAACACCTCAACTGGCCCTCGATAACCGCCATCGCGCAAAGCCAGCACCATGTCGAGAGCGGTGAGTCCACTGCCGATGATTTTGACGGAGCTCAATGACTCAAAAGACTCGCCTTGGGATGCGGCCTGCATGAGCCACCCCCATGGATCCCCGATATGCCGAGAGCTACCTGCCCCAACGGCGAGCAGTACCTTGTCGCTCTGCGCGACTGTTCCATTCTTCAAGGTGATCTGCCAACTCGGCGGCTGCACCGATAACTCATCACAGCCAACCACTTCGGAATGGACGATCTCTAGCGTCGACGATTGCAAAAGCTGTGACGCACACGAGCGAAGGTAATCGCCGTACCACTTACGCGGAACGAAATCCTGCGGAGTCACCTCGGCTCTCCCTCGTACCTGCGTCAGCCAACGATGGAACCCCCTCGCATCCGCCGGATCGATACCCATGCGCTCTGCCGGTACGTTCAGCCAATGCGACTCGCACGGCGTGTCATAGGCAACGCCGACACCGTCCGAGGCGCGAACCCACAGCACCGAGCGGGCCTCGACGTTCCGACTTAGATACGAATGGAGGAAAAAAACGCTCGACGCGCCTCCTCCAACGACTGTGACATCGTAGCGCCTCACCAAAACTCCAAACTCTAGAAATCGATGGCGCTCGATGATGGATGTCTCTAGGCGAACGCGCAACGAGACACTAAGCTCCGCGGTGACTTTTCGCACCAGGGTCTCTCGATGAAACCGATCCTGCCCATACTTCTGCTTGGCGTCACCCTTCTGTTCGGCCAGACCCCGAAGGCGCTCGCCGACGACGATCCGCGGGCCAACGGCGCCGTCGTACGCCATTGGGTCGGGGAGTATCGAAACGAAACCATCGCTTCCGGCGAACGACGTGGCGGCGAAAAATTCGATCTGCTCGTCCACCCCGATGGCTCGCGCACGATCTCGATTGCGAGCGATATGACGACGCGCAACGCCTGGTTCACGGTCGTGCTGCGAAACGACCGCAATTTCCGACCGATCGAGGCCACCGCGTTTTATTGGAATGGCGGTCGTTACAAGGGTAGCGGGCACTTCGTCGTGAACGACGACACGGTGCAGGCCGAATCCAACGGCCCCTTGACCGGCCAGCAAACCAATCAAACGACGATACCGGCGAAGTTTTCTATCGGTTTACATCCGGTCTCGGCCGACGGTTGGCACACGGCACAGCACGACCCGAAGGGAGATCCACGACAGAGCATCTCGCTCTACAGCGTGGAGGCTAGCTCCGACCTCACCAAGCCTGTCTTGGGTACTGTGGTACCGCTACAAGTCGAATTCGTGGGTGAGGAAACCATCGACGTGCCGGCAGGCCGCTTCGTGACCCAGCGGTATCGCCTCGCCGGCATGAACGATCTTTGGGTGCACGGCGAAGAGCGCATCGTGATTCGATCGGACTTGCCTAGCCGTGGCTTGCGCTATGTTTTGACTCGCTTGACGGACTCAGCGCAACCACCGCGGGACTAGCGGGTAGCGGAAGGCTTCACCGCGGGACTCAACCACCGCAGCCCAAACCGGCATGGCGATACTGACAAGCCCCAAGATCGGCACCATCAGAAACCCGATCAAGATCGCAAAGCTGATGATCGTCGCGACCCATGCCAACAGCAGAGTGATCTGGAAGTTCAAGGCTTCTCGTGCAGCATCACGGATTCGATCGGTACCGGCGCCACGACTGCCGCGATTGAGATAAACGATGAGTGGCCCGACGAACAAGGTGAAAATGCCAGAGAGGTGCACCAGAGCGGCGAGCGAGCTCTCGGAATTTCCGGTCGACTGAACACAAGGGTCGGTGTTTTGCATGGCGCTACCTCAGATGGCAATGGATGTGCGTAACCAATCGCGTCGCACGCTAACACCCACCCTGCGCCAGCCTTAGTGCCAAAACTCGCCGAAGCGCCTTATTTGATACGGTTGCTCAAATCGCAAAGCTTCCGTTAATGACGTTCCTCTGAGCGAGCAGCGCCGCATGGCGAGCGCGCAGCTCGTTCCCCGTCTCCTCCAGTGTGAGCGCGAAGCCCTGGCGTGAGAGAGCGATACCCAGCTGTTCCGCCTGTGCCAACACGCGATGGATGACCGCATCGACAGACTCATCGACGCGCATGGCTGCGAGCAGCGCGAGCGTCCACCAACCAAGTTCGACACCGCTGCCGCTCAGATGACTTGCCAACACACTCATTTCACGGTCTTCGAAAACGCGATCGAGTATCCGTCGATTGATCTTGGCCACCGCGGCTTTGTTCACTTGGGTTTCGGTCGGTTCCCGAGCGAGCTCCACCAAGCCCTGGCCGAGCGCATATCCGAGCGCTGCGTGCTCAGCCGTCGTTTCGATCGAACGAGTAACTATCGAGCCCGGCGCACCCAACGACGCCAGCCACTTCGTCACCTCCGCAGGCGTTGTCGTATCCACCGACCTGAGGGCAGGCGCAATCCATAGCCGAGTTTCAAGGCGACTGTACGAGGAGCTTACTGGCGCACCCTCGCTGCGCACCCAATAATCACGACGAAAACGTCGATCTAGAATCACGTCGCGAGCAGTCTCACGCAGCAGCGAATCTTCGACGGTGGCTAACAGCTCTCTCTGCCCCTCGGTTAGACGCCACTGATCGTAACTGTCGCTAAAATCAGCCTGCCCGAGATAACTCAAACCGAGCGGCGCCAACTCGGCGGCGACCTGTGAGAAATGCATCGGGTGCCAATCGCGATTAAAATACTCGTGCGCGAGATACGACTTTTTCTTTGAGCGAATTTCGCGTAGCTGCCTCTCGAACGCCGGTTGAGAATCGAGAATCCGCGGATTCGACGCGACCACTCGAGCCGCAAACCCCAATGCCGCTTCGATTCGATCCTCGAGGCGTGCTGAATTAGCCTGCGATGCGGTTGCGACTAACAATTCACGCAAGCTCAGCACCGGACCCCAACCGGGTAGCGCGTTGTAGCCAAGATAGACGATGCCATTGGGCGCAAGTCGACGATCGATGAAGGCCGCGATACGGGCTCGATTCTGCGCTGAAACCCAACTCCAGACCCCGTGCAGTGCGATGAAGTCAAAGCACGGCAAATCATCGCGTGAATCGAACTGCTCAAAGTTCGCGCAGACGACTCGCTCTCGGGCGCGCGGATCATCGATCAGCGATCTTGCAAACTCGACGTGCTGTGGCAATACGTCTACACCCCACCACTCCGTATCACTCGCACTCGAGTGGATGGCGAGGCTCAGCCCCTGCCCGAAACCCAGCTCGCAGGCATATCGAATAGTAGGCCGCGATCGACCCGCTCGTTCGGCGACCAATATCGCCCGACCGGGGTCGAGCGTCGCATGATGATGGCGTGTGTAGGCCATGTCGGTGACATAGCCGTCAGCCGAATGACTCAATCTTTGATCTGCCGTGCGAATCGTGGCCGCCACACGCCGACTACCACGTTGGCAAGCGCGACACCCAGCAAAGCCCAAAGACCGTTCTGCTCACGCGCTACGAGCGTCGCGAGTGCCGCAGGGTCGTATTGCCCCGCCTGCGCGGCCGCCGCGGCGAACTCGGCCGTTTTGCGAGCCGCCGCATCGACGATCACGAGCGTGCCCTCGAACATGGCGAGCCCCAACAAGGCTTTGAACCAAGCCCAGCCCGCATTCTGATAGGCGGGTGTCGCTGCCATGCTGAGCAGGCCGCTGCAGATCACCAGCAAGAGCGCCGGAACGAGGATCCATTTGGAGATCATCGCGATCGAGGTACGGGCTGCCGCGTACCCGGCGAGCGAGATCTCCGGGGCGGGAGCGTAGGTCACGACGATGATGATCGCCGCAAACGCGCCCAAGATCCCGGCCGAGCCGAAGTGGTGCAGCAGGCGGAAAATCAAACTCCAATTAGTCATGGAACGGCACGCTAGCACAGCGCTACACTCGCACTCCATGCCCCTGCGAAGACACGTACTACAAGCGGCGATGGCCGGTGTCGGCATCGCCCTCGCCCCTCGATCCCTCCAAGCGGCCAGGCTTCGCCTGCGTAAGTTTGCGAGCAATCCCTTTACGCTCGGCGTTGCCTCGGGTTACCCGACTGACGACGGCATGGTTCTCTGGACACGCATCGCGCCAAATGCGGATGCCGCCCAGGAGTTGGCCGATGTCGATTTCATCCTGACCTACGAGATCGCAACCGATCCAAACTTTTCGCGTCGCGTGCAGTCGGGCACGGTCATCGCCATGGCGGCTGACGGTCACAGCGTGCACCTCGAGATCAACGGCTTGCCAGCGGGACGCGAGTTCTACTACCGATTCCGCGCCGGCGATCATGTGAGCCCGATCGGCCGAACATGGACGGCCAACACTGCTGGATCCATGCGATCGATGCTACGAGTGAGCGTCGCGAGCTGCCAACACTACGAGCAGGGTTACTACCACGCGTACCGCGACATGGTGTCGCGCGGCAGCGATCTGATCATCCATCTCGGCGACTACATCTACGAGGGCAATACCGCGAACCCAGTGCGCGCTCACGACTCCAACGTAGAGTGCAAGACGCTCGCCGACTATCGTCGTCGCTATGCCTGGTATCGAACGGATCCGCTACTGCAGGAGGCGCATGCCCACTGCCCGTGGCTCGTCACCCATGACGATCACGAACTCGATAATGACTACGCGGACCTGCAGTCGGAGAACCCTGCAGAGCAGGTGGAATTCGCTGCCCGTCGCGCTGCCGCCTACCAGGCTTACTGGGAGAACATGCCGCTACCACTGTCGGCCAAGCCGCAAGGCGCCGACATGGCACTCTACATGTCGCGGCAGTTCGGGGATCTACTGGCGATCCATATGCTCGATGAGCGCCAATACCGCTCGCCCCAAGCTTGCCCACAACCACCCCGCCGCGGTGGGACACGCGTGATCGTCGAGCAAT
>JALRHE010000296.1 GCA_023253235.1 Steroidobacteraceae bacterium | reverse complement strand
CTCCGCAAGGATCTTGGCATCACCAACGCGATGGAAGTACCCAAGATCGTGAAGATCACGGTCAACATGGGTGTGGGCGAAGCGGTGGCCGACAAGAAGGTCATCGATGCGGCAGTGACGGATCTGACCAAGATCACGGGTCAAAAGCCCGTCGTGTGTCAGGCGCGCAAGTCGATCGCTTCGTTCAAGGTTCGTGAAGGTCTCGCGATCGGCTGCAAAGTCACGTTGCGCGGCGCACGGATGTACGAGTTCCTCGATCGTCTGATCAGTGTTGCGATGCCGCGTATCCGCGACTTCCGCGGTGTGTCGCCGCGTTCGTTCGACGGCCGTGGCAACTACAACATGGGCGTCAAGGAACAGATCATTTTCCCGGAAATCCAGTACGACCAGATCGACCAGCTCCGGGGCATGGACATCACCATCACCACCACGGCGAAGGACGACAAGGCAGGTCGAGCGTTGCTCGAAGCCTTCCAGTTCCCCTTCCGCAAGTAATAGGGCAGCAAGCACATGGCCAAGACGAGCATGGTGGAGCGCGAGAAGCGTCGCGCCGAAACCGTCAAGAAGTTCGCAGCGAAGCGTGCGAAGCTCAAGGAGACGATCCGCAATCCGCGCACCTCTCACGAGGATCGCGTCGCTGCGCAGGTCGCCCTTCAAAAAATGCCGCGTGACGCGAGCCCGAGCCGCGGCCGCAAGCGCTGCGCGATCACGGGTCGTCCGCGAGGCGTGTACCGCAAGTTCGGTCTCTCGCGCGTGAAGATTCGCGAGACTGTGAACCGGGGCGAGCTGCCCGGCGTGTCCAAGGCGAGCTGGTAGGAGCGCGCGCCATATGAGCATGACTGATCCCATTGCCGATCTGCTGACCCGCATCCGCAACGCGCAGCTCGCTCGCAAGAGCGAAGTGAACGTTGCTGCATCGCGCCTCAAGCAGGCCGTCGTCAAAGTTTTGAAGGACGAAGGCTACATTGCCGATTTCCGCATCGCTGCGGATGGCGGCAAGAGCACGATGACCATTGCCCTGAAGTATTACGACGGGCGTCCGGTCATCGATCGTCTCGAGCGTGTCTCGCGTCCGGGCCTGCGGATCTACCGCGGCAAGGACGAGCTGCCGAAGGTTCTCGGCGGCATGGGCACCGTGATCGTCTCGACGCCGAAAGGCGTGATGACCGACAAGCAAGCCCGGGCCATTGGCCAGGGTGGTGAGGTGCTCTGCATCGTCGCCTGACGTGCAGCGCATTTGGAACACCAGGTAGCAAACCAGGTAAGCATCAATGAGTCGTGTAGCGAAACAACCGGTCGAACTGCCCCAGGGCGTGACCGCGACCATCACCGACACCTCGGTCACCTTGAAGGGTGCCAAGGGCTCGTTGAGCGTGGCGCTGTCGGGTGGCGTCAAGGTCGTCCAGAAGGACAAGCACCTCGAGCTCGAGTACGACGCCAGCAATCGCATGCAGGCGGGTTCGACTCGCTCGCACCTGTCGAATATGGCGATCGGTGTCAGCAAGGGCTACGAGCGCAAGCTCGAATTGGTCGGCGTCGGATATCGTGCGGCGGTACAGGGCAAGACTCTGAACCTCACCCTCGGTTATTCGCACCCGATCGCCGTCGAGATGCCGGAAGGCATCAGCGTCGAGGCTCCGAGCCAGACCGAAATCGTCCTCAAGGGTATCGACAAGCAGCGCATTGGTCAGATTGCTGCTGAGATCCGCGAGCTGCGTGCACCGGAGCCCTACAAGGGCAAGGGTGTGCGCTACGCCGGCGAGCAGATCTCCCTCAAGGAAGGCAAGAAGAAGTAACCGCAGGCGCGCACAGAGGATCGAGCAATGCAGATCAGCAACAAACAGCGTCGTCAGCGCCGCGCCGTGCGGGCGCGAGCGAAGATTCGCGAACTCGGGACCCCGCGTCTCACCGTTCATCGCACACCGCGTCATATCTACGCGCAGGTGTTCGATTCGTCCGGTGCGCAGGTGTTGGCGTCGGCTTCCACGTTGCAGGACGCCGTGGCCAATGGTCTCGAGGGTACCGGCAACGTCGAGGCGGCGAAGGCCGTCGGTCGAGCCATTGCCGAGCGTGCCAAGGCCGCCGGCGTGAGCAAGGTCGCGTTCGATCGCGCGGGTTTCATGTACCACGGACGCATCAAGGCGCTGGCGGATGCCGCGCGTGAAGCGGGCCTTGAGTTTTAAGACAGGACACATCCATGGCACGAGTCGAAAAATCCCAGGCCACCGACGAGTACCTCGAGAAACTCGTTGCGGTCAACCGCACCTCGAAGACCGTCAAGGGCGGTCGTCAGTTCGGTTTCACGGCACTGACGGTGGTTGGTGACGGCGCTGGTCGCGTCGGTTTCGGGTTCGGCAAGGCGCGCGAAGTGCCGGTCGCCATCTCGAAGGCGATGGCGGCTGCTCGCAAGAACATGGTCAACGTCGCGCTCAAGAACGAGACGTTGCACTACTCGATCAAAGGTCGTCACGGTGCGACGCGCGTCCTGATGCAGCCGGCCTCCGACGGTACCGGCGTCATCGCGGGTGGCGGTATGCGTGCGGTGCTCGAATGCGCCGGCGTGCGCAACGTGCTCGCCAAGAGCTACGGCTCGCGCAACGCGATCAACGTCGTGCGTGCAACGGTGAAGGCTCTGGCTTCGGTGCGCTCCCCCGAGGAGATCGCGGCGAAGCGTGGCAAGTCTCTGGAAGAACTGACGGGTTAATACCATGGCTTCCAAACAGCAATTGAAAGTCACGCTCAAGAAGAGCGTTCACGGTCAGCTCGAGAACATCGCGCATTCGGTGCGAGGTCTCGGTCTGCGCAAGCGACACCAGACGGTTACCGTCGCGGATACGCCGGAAAATCGCGGCATGATTCGCGCGGCGCGGCATCTGCTCGCGGTCGTCGAAGGCTAATTAGGAGTTACGACGATGCGTATCAACACCATCAAGCCGGCACCGGGTTCCAAGCGTCCGCGCTTGCGCGTCGGTCGCGGTGCCTCGGCTGGCCAGGGCAAGACCTGCGGTCGCGGCGTCAAGGGACAGCGTGCTCGCAAGGGCGGCTACCACAAGGTCGGTTTCGAAGGCGGTCAGATGCCGTTGCAGCGCCGCATGCCGAAGGTCGGCTTCCGCTCTGCTATCAAGGCGACCCGCGCCGAGGTTCGTTTGGACGAACTCGCGAAGGTCGACGCCGCCGTGATCGATTTGGCTGCCTTGAAGGCTGCCAACGTCGTGCCGATGCACACCGAGGTTGCCAAGGTCGTGCTGTCGGGCGAGATCAAGAAGGCGGTGACGCTCAAGGGCGTCGGTGCCACCAAGGGTGCTAAGGCGGCGATCGAGGCGGCCGGCGGCCGCATCGAAGCCTAAGGCAATACGGACTAGGTAACGGGTACACAACGAAGTGGCAACTGGAGTAGGAAATCCGGCAGCAGCCATCGCCGACGCGACGCGTTTCGGCGAGGTGCGTGCGCGCCTGTTGTTCCTGATCGGTGCCTTGATCGTGTACCGCATCGGTTCGTTCATTCCGGTGCCGGGTATCAATCCGGCCGAAGTCGCGCGTTTCTTCCAAGAGAACGCCGGCACCATTCTCGGTATGGCGAACATGTTCTCGGGTGGTGCACTCGAGCGTCTGTCGATCTTCGCCATGGGCGTGATGCCCTACATCTCCGCGTCGATCATCGTGCAGATGGCTTCGCAGGTGTATCCGCCTTGGGAAGCCATGAAGAAGGAAGGCGAGGCCGGTCGGCGCAAGCTCACCCAGATCACGCGTTACTTCACGCTGGTGCTTGCGGTGTTCCAGTCGCTCGGTGCGGCTGTGGCGTTGCAGAACGGCGGCATGGTGCTCACCTCCGGCTGGTCGTTCCTCTTCATCGCCACGGTCACCATGACCACCGGCACGATGTTCCTG
>JALRHE010000249.1 GCA_023253235.1 Steroidobacteraceae bacterium | reverse complement strand
CTTGCTCGCGATCTTGGTGTCGCGGTCGGCGACAAGGTGGTGTTGATCGCACCCGAAGCAACGGCCACACCCGATGGCGTCGTGCCGCGCATGCGACGGCTTACCGTGGCCGGTGTGTTTGCCTCTGGGATGTACGAGTTCGATCAGGGCTTGATCCTCATGAACCTGCGCGATGCAGCGCGTTTGTATCGCCTTGGCGATGGTGTGAGTGGTCTGCGCCTCGCGCTCGAGGATCCCCTGCAGGCACCGGTTGTCGTCCGCGATCTCGCTCTGGCCTTGGGCGGTGGCTACTTCGTCAGTGATTGGACGCGTGTGCATGCGAATTTCTTCCAATCGATCGAGCTGACCAAGGGTTTGATGTTCGTGATCTTGCTGATGGTGGTTGCCGTCGCCGCTTTCAATATCGTGGCGACGCTGGTGATGATCGTCAAAGAAAAACAGGCGGATATCGCTTTGCTACGCACGCTTGGTGCAAGCCCGAACTCGATCCTGCAAACGTTCGCAGTGCAGGGTGTCCTGATTGGTCTTGCCGGTACGGTGGCAGGGTCCGCACTCGGAATCGTACTGGCATTCAACGTCGAGTCGATCGTGCATGGACTCGAAGCGATCTTCGGCATCCAGTTCCTCGACGCCAAGGTTTATTTCATGAGTGATTTGCCGGCCCATGTGGAGTGGCTCGATGTGCTGCGCGTAGCCGGTGTCGCGTTCGTGTTGTGTGCGCTCGCCACTTTGTACCCGGCATGGCAGGCGGCACGAACTCAACCCGCGGAGGCTTTGCGACATGACTGATCAGGCGGTACTGCTAGCGCGCGGTTTGGGTCGGGATTTCAACGAAGGCAACTCGACGCTGACCGTGCTCGATGGCTTGGACCTCGCCATCGCCAAGGGAGAGTGCATCGCGATCGTCGGTGCGTCGGGCTCGGGTAAGACGACGCTGCTGCAGATCCTCGGGGGCCTCGATCGTCCGACCCGGGGCAGTGTGGCTATCGGTGGCAAGGACATCCATGCCCTCGACGAGGCGGCACGTGGCGAGCTACGCAATCGCACTATGGGATTCATCTACCAATTCCATCATCTGCTGCCCGAGTTCTCGGCACTCGAGAACGTGGCGATGCCGCTGTTGATTCGGCGCGTGCCGGTGGCCGAAGCGCGCCGTCAGGCCGCAGCAATCCTCGAGAAGGTTGGTCTCGGTGCTCGGCTCGAACATCGACCACATCAGCTATCGGGAGGCGAGCGGCAGCGGGCAGCGGTAGCGCGTGCCTTGGTGACCTTGCCGTTGATCGTCTTTGCCGATGAGCCGACCGGTAATCTCGACGGGCGCAATGCCGAGCAGGTCTTCGAGCTGATGTTGCAGCTCAATCGAGAGCACGGCACCAGTCTCGTGATCGTGACCCACGATCTTCGACTCGCCGCACGCATGGATCGCGTCTGGTTGCTCGAGAACGGTCGTCTGAAACTGCACGATCAGCCCTAATCAGCGCTTGGTCAACCGCGTCTGACGCGGTATCCCTGACCCATGATGGTTGGGGTCCTGCCGCGCTTGAGCGGCTTTTTCGCACTGATCGGCAATGTGGTCGTTTTATTCGGCCCCGCGCCATCGTGGCTTGTCGCCTCGTTCGCCGCAGTGAGCCTTGTCGTGTTGATCGCGATTCTCGGGTGGCGACCACGCTGGCGTAGACCGGGGACGATACTCGCCCTCGTCGTGCTTTGTTCTGCAGGCGTGACGGCATTCTGTGTGCTCGATCGGCAGGAGCGCCGCTGGCCGAGCGAAGCGGCTGGCGAGCGCGTCATCGGCGAGATCACGATCGACTCTCTGCCCACGCGAGAGGGTGGAGTGTTGCGATTCGATGCGGACATCGTGATCGAAACGCCGGTGACTTATCGACGAACATCACGCGTCAGAATCGTCTGGCGCGATCCACCACGGCCGCTGCCGCGTGCGGGCGAGCGTTGGCGTGTCATGTTGCGACTCGATCCGATCGTCTCGCGCAACAACCCCGGTGCCGCTAATGCGGAACGAGCGGCTCTTCGCGATCGTATCGACGCCACAGGCAGCGTGGTGTCATGGTCGGCGACGCGTCGCGTGGCATCGCGTACGCCTGCGCTGCTCGAGTGGCGTCAAGCGATGGCGGAGTCCATCGCAGCGGCGGTGGAGGATCGCGACGCGGCTGCTTTGTTCCAAGGCTTGGCGGTCGGTGCGACCGGTGAGATCACCCGCGAACAATGGCGGGTGTTCAGTGTCACGGGCACCACGCACCTCGTGGCGATATCCGGGATGCATGTCACGTTGTTCGCGTGGTTGGCTGCGTTCGCGGCGCGCGCACTCTGGCGACGCGTTGCGATGCTACAGCTACGAATGGATCGCGACGTGTTTGCGGCTGCTGTTGGTGTGCCTGCTGCGTTTGCGTACGCTGTTCTCGCAGGTTTTGGTATTCCGACGCAACGCACGGTTGTGATGCTGGCGGTTTGGTGGATGTTGCGGCTGACAGCGCGCGAGCAACGCGGCTACGAGATCCTCGCCACCGCGTTGTTGTGCGTGCTGTTGATTGACCCTTTCGCCACGTATTCGGCTGGCTTTTGGTTGTCGTTCATCGCCATGGCGATCCTGCTCTCGATCGACGAGGCAGCGGTGGCAGGTGGTATCAGTTGGCAAGGACTACGAGCCCTGTTCCAGACGACATGGCGGGTGCAGTGGCGTGTGACGATCGCTTTGATCCCCTTGACGGCCTGGTGGTTCGCGAGCGTGTCGTTTGCCTCCGTACCGGTGAATCTCGTCGCGATCCCGATTTTTTCTTTTCTGCTCGTACCGCTCGTCTTGCTGGGGCTCGCGTTACAAGCGATATCGGCGTCGGTTGCAGCGCCGCTGTGGCGTGTGGTCGAGGTGGTACACGAGATCATTTGGCCGCCGATGCTGTGGATTGCCAATCAATCTTGGGCCGCCCTGGATTGGCAACCGAGCGGCACGCAGTTTTTGACTCTGCTCGTGATGGCGGCGGTGATGTTGTCATCGCTCTCGTGGCAGTGGCGAGCGACCATCGTAACCATCGCCTCACTCGGGCTTTGGCCGCCAACCCAGATCCCGCAGGGCGCCGCGCGCATCACGATACTCGATGCGGGTGATGCGCATGCCACGCTGATCGAGACGCGTCAGCACCTGGTGGTTTACGACACTGGTGAGTCGTACTTCAGCGCAGGGCGCAGCGCTGAGAGTCTGGTGTGGCCTGCGATTCTCGCTCAGTCGCGATCAACAGCCGATCTGCTCGTGCTTGGTGCTTCGCATGGGTTTCGCGCCGAAGGCGCCGCACGGCTCGCTTATCTCGCCCGCATCCCGACGGTGATCTACGGTGGTTTGTGGCCAGGCGCGCCCGCGAGTCACCATCGTTGTCAGCGTACGAGGCGTTGGGCCTTCGATGGCGTGCAGTTCGAAACCTTTGCGGTAGCCGGTGGAAGCTGTTTGTTGCGGGTGAGCGCGCGAGGGGGCGGAGCGCTGTTGATCGCCGAGAGAGTCGATGCCAAAGAGGCCGCGATGCTCGCCGCTGACCCTGGTGCTCGAGCGCGGCTGAAGGCCACACACGTCATCGCACCACGACGTGGGTCGCTCGCGGCAGTCACCGCTGAGTTCGTTGCGGCGGTCGGTGCAACGGCGGTCATCGTCGCCTCCGCCGAATTGCCACCCGCACGACGTGCCGGTATCGCCGGACGTTGGCGAATTCCCCCAAGCGCGGTGCAGGCAACGGCCGTGCAGGGCGCTATGCGAATCGAGCTCGATCCCGGCCGACCTGATCGGCTCGCAGCCCTTTGAACGACGGTCTCGGCTATGATGCGCCGATGTGGGAAATGGTGCGGGCCGGTGGCCCGTTGATGTGGCCGATCATCCTTTGTTCGGTGATCGCCTTGGCGATCACTCTCGAGCGTGTCTGGAGCCTGCAAAGGTCACGTGTCGTTCCTGCCGATGCTCTGCCACAGGCTTCCCGACTGTTATCCGCTGAAGTCGTCGATGATCGTGCACTCGAGTCGCTGCGGGCGTCATCGCCCCTGGGGCGAGTACTGGCGACGGTGGTGACCGATCGAGATCTAGCGCGCGATGAGCGTATCGCCCGCATCCAGGAAGTCGGACGTCACGAGGCTCATGCGCTCGAGCGTTACCTCAATACCTTGGGAACCGTAGCCAGTGTCGCGCCGTTACTCGGTTTGCTAGGCACCGTCACGGGCATCATCCGGGCCTTCTCGGTCCTCGAAGCCGGGATCGTTACGCAACCCGACGTGCTCTCGGGCGGTATCAGCGAGGCGCTCGTGACCACGGCAGCGGGTTTGCTCGTTGCCATACCGGCGCTCATTGCGCACCGCGGTTTACGCGGCCACATCGACTCACTTGTGATCGAGATGGAAAAGCAGGCGCTCGCATTGCTCGTCGTACGCGGAGCTCGTCGATGAACTTTCGTGTCCGGCGCGTTGAAGATCCCGAGATCAATCTCGTCTCACTCATCGACGTCGTGTTGATGATCGTCGTGTTCTTTCTGCTCTCGTCGAGTTGGGTCACCGAGGGCACGTTGCGTATTTCCCTGCCGACGGCGAGTGCCGATGATCGCGCAGCGTCCGCCGAGGACGTGCTCGTGATCGAGGTATTGGCCGATGGTCGCTATCAAGTGGCGGGTCAGATGGTGAGTGCCGATGCCGATCTACTGCGCGATGCGATCGTGCAAGCGTCGAATGGCGATGTGACGCGGCCAGTGGTGTTCCGTGCAGACGGAGAGGCGCGACATCGTGATGTCATCCGCGGTATCGATGTGCTTCGGCAACTCGGTTTCGGTAGCGTGGATATGGCGACTCGCAACGTGGGGAGTGCGCGATGAACGTGCAGACACCCGTGCAAGTGGTCGACGCACCGCAGGTCTACCGACGCCTGCTCGGTTACGCCCGCCCGCACATGGGCATGTTTTCGATCGGTGTCGTCGGGATGGTGCTCTTCGCGGCGACTGATGCGGCGATCGCCTATCTCGTCCAAAAATTTCTCGGCGGTGCGTTCGTCGACCCGGATCCCCGCATCTTGTGGGCCATTCCGCTCGGCGCCATCGCCTTGTTCTTGCTGCGCGGCATCGGTGACTACGTCTCGAACTACTTCCCGGGTTGGGTGGGGCGGCAGATCATCAAGGCGCTGCGTGCCGAACTGTTTGCGCATTATCTGCGCTTGCCCACCCGTTACTACGACACGGCTGCCTCGGGCGGCTTGCTGTCACGATTGACCTACAACATCGAGCTCGTCGCCGAAGCCACGACCAACGCCGTCACCGTGTTGATCCGCGATACGCTCACGATCGTCGCCTTGATCGGTATGTTGCTGTGGCTCAACTGGCAGCTCGCCACGTTCGTGTTGGTCTTGGCGCCGCCGATCTCTTGGCTGATCCAGTACATCAATCGATCCTTCCGTCGCTACAGCGCACGTATTCAGGCCTCGATGGGTGATGTGACTCGAGTCGCCAAGGAGGCGCTCGATGGTCACAAGGTCATCAAAATTTTCAATGCCGAGGGTCATGAGGAGCGTCTCTTCGACGTCGCGAACGAGCGTAACCGCCACAGCAACATGCGCTTGATCGGCGCGCGTGCGATGGCGAACCCGGTGGTGCAGTTGATCGCGGCGCTCGGCCTGGCTGGCGTGCTGTATTTTTCGATCCGGCAGGTGTTCGACGCCGAAATGCGGGTCGATGAGTTCATGGCCTTCCTGACCGCCTTGCTGCTCGTCACGGCGCCGCTCCGACGCCTCGTGCAGGTCTTCGGTCCCTTGCAGCAAGGTATCGCCGCGGGCGCGAGCGTTTTCGAAGTGCTCGACACGCCGATCGAAGATGTCGGCGGCACGCGTGCACTCGGTGCTGCGCGTGGCGAACTCGAGTTTCGTGACGTCGCGTTCGCTTACTCGGCTGTGCAGGGTGAGGTGCTCTCGAACGTCAGTTTCCGGGTACACCCAGGACAGACGGTGGCCATCGTCGGCAAATCGGGGAGCGGCAAGACGACGCTCGCGAGTTTGCTGCCACGTTTCTACGATCCGACCTCGGGCGTCGTGCTGCTCGATGGTCATGATCTTCGCGACTATCGCTTGGCAGATCTACGCCGCCAAATCGGCTTCGTCAGTCAGGAGGTCGTGCTGTTCGACGACAGCATCCGCGCCAACATCGCCTTCAATCTCACGACTCCCGATGATCCGGCGGTCGAGGAAGCGGCTCGTAATGCCCACGTACTCGACTTTGTCCAAGATCTGCCGCAGGGACTCGATACCCCGGTGGGTGAGAGAGGCGCGATGCTCTCGGGTGGGCAGCGTCAAAGAATTTCGATCGCGAGGGCGCTGTTGAAGAACGCACCGATCTTGGTGCTCGATGAGGCAACGAGCGCGCTCGACAACGAGTCGGAGCGTCGCGTGCAAGAGGCTTTGGGCCGCTTGTTGCAGGGTCGAACGACTCTGGTGATCGCCCACCGTCTCTCGACGATCGAACGTGCCGATCTCATCTTGGTGATGCACGAGGGTCGATTGGTCGAGGCGGGTAACCACGCAGCGCTGATCGCGAAAGGTGGTATGTACGCCCAGTTGCATCAGTTGCAGTTCGCGGTCTGATGGTTTTCAGATTGCGTCGCTGGCTCGAAGGGGTTTGGTACGACGGACGCAGCGGTGCGCTGTTGCTCGCGCCGCTCGCTGCGATCTTCGGTTTTGTCAGTGGCGTACGTCGCCTCGCTTATCGATGGGGTCTACGGCCTCGTTACCGAGCGTCTGTGCCGGTTGTGATCGTCGGCAATCTGTCGGTCGGTGGTACGGGTAAAAGTCCCGTTGTCGCCGCGTTGGTCGATGCTCTACAGCGCCGCGGTCTGCGGGTCGGCATTCTGGCGCGTGGTTATGGTGTCGAATTGCGCAAGCCGCGGGAAGTGGTTGCCGGCGTGACTGCGAGCGAGGTCGGCGATGAACCGCTGATGCACGCACTGACCACCGGGGCGCGGGTCGTGGTGTGCCCCGATCGGGCCGCCGGTGCGCGCCATCTCGAAGGTCTCGGCGTCGATGTGATCGTGGCTGATGATGGCTTGCAGCATTATGCGCTCGAGCGTGATCTCGAGATCGTGGTGATCGATGCGTCGCGTGGTTTCGGTAATGGTCGTCTGCTGCCGGCAGGACCGTTGCGAGAGCCGGTGACGCGCCTAGCGAGCGTGGATTACGTCATCGTCAACGGCGGATCGACGGGGCACGCCGATTGGGTGGGTCGCCATGGCCAGCTCGAGTTGAGACTGTTCCCGGCCGCGATGCGACGGGTCGATGATCCGCGCCAGTGGCGCGCGCTCGAGAGCTTCCGCAACCAGCGGGTACACGCGGTCGCGGCCATCGGTAACCCACGACGATTTTTCGATTTGCTGCGCCAGTCTGGGCTCGAGATCGAGGAGCACGCCTTCGCGGATCACCATGCGTTCGCACCGGCGGATCTGGCCTTCGAGGATGGCGCTGCCATCCTGATGACGAGCAAAGATGCCGTAAAATGTCGCCCGTTCGCGCAAGAGCGGATGTGGGAGTTGCCAGTCACTGCGCGGCTCTCGCCGGACGATGGGCAAGATCTGATCGATCGGATTTGCGCGTTGGTTGCATCTCATCAAAAATCCCACGGATGAATACCATGGATAAACGACTGCTCGACATCCTCGCGTGCCCGGTGTGCAAAGGGCCGCTCGTGCATCTGCGCGAAGAGGCGGTGCTCGTCTGTCGCGCCGATCGTCTTGCCTTCCCGATCAAGGACGGTATCCCGGTCATGCTCGAGGAAGAGGCGCGAACGCTGGCTGCCGACGATCCTCTGCTCGCCCGCTAATGTTCCGAATCGTCATCCCGGCGCGCTACGCATCGACCCGCCTGCCGGGTAAGCCGCTCATCGAGATGGCGGGCAAGCCCATGTTGCAATGGGTCTATGGTCGAGCGCTCGCATGTCAGGCGCGCGAAGTATTGATCGCCACGGATGACGAGCGAATTGAGAGAGTCGCGCGACAGTTCGGCGCCGACGTCGTGATGACCTCTGTGAATCATGTCAGCGGCACGGATCGTATCGCCGAAGTCGCCGAGGTGCGCGGCTGGGCCGACGATGAGGTCGTCGTGAATCTGCAGGGCGATGAGCCCTCGATGCC
>JALRHE010000205.1 GCA_023253235.1 Steroidobacteraceae bacterium | reverse complement strand
CAAGCCTTCGAGCGACTTGGCGAGATCGATGAGGTTTCGAACCTCCTCGTCTTCCTTGTAGAGGCGCTTGAGCTCGGCCTCCTTCTCGAGTGCCGACTCCAGCGTGATGTCGAGCTCGAAGGGAATGAGCTTCGCTATCTTGTCGACGTAGCCGTAGCCGAGCCCGAGCACGCGACCCGCATCGCGCACCACCGCCTTCGCCGCCATGGTGCCGTAGGTGATGATCTGCGAGACGCGCGTGCGACCGTACTTGTCCGCAACATACTCGATGACGCGATCGCGCCCATCCATGCAGAAGTCGACGTCAAAGTCAGGCATCGAAACGCGTTCGGGATTCAGAAAGCGCTCGAACAGCAGATCGTATTGCAGCGGATCAATGTCCGTGATGCCGAGCGAATACGCCACCAGAGAACCGGCACCCGAACCACGACCCGGCCCCACAGGCACGCCATTGCTACGCGCCCAACGGATGAAATCGGCCACGATGAGAAAGTAGCCGGCGAAGCCCATCGCGCAGATGACCTCGAGCTCCGTCTGCAGACGCGCGCGATAAGCGTCCTGATCGACGTGGCCGAGACGCTCGAGGCGCTGCTGCAACCCGCGCGCCGATTCCGCGCGCAAGAACTCCTCGGTCGTTTGACCTTCAGGCACCGGATAGATCGGCAGGCGACTCTCGCCAAGCTGCAGCACGAGACTGCAGCGCTTGGCGATTTCGACAGAATTTTCGATCGCCTCGGGCAGATCGGCGAATTGCTCGATCATCTCCTCGGGTGAGCGCAGATATTGCTCGCGCGTGTAGTGCCGCGGGCGCGTCGGATCGGCGAGCAACGCACCCTCGTGGATGCACACCCTCGCCTCGTGCGACTCGAAATCATCGCTCGAAAGAAATCGTACATCGTTGGTCGCAACGATCGGCAGCGCCGTATCGATCGCGAGCTTAACGGTCGAGGCGACGAGCGCCTCCTCCTCGTCACGACCGGTGCGGGTCACCTCGAGGTAATAGCGATCCGGGAAGAGCCTCTGCCAGAACTCGAGTAACGTTCTCGCTTCGGCCGTCTTGCCCTGCTGCAGGGCTCGACCCACATCGCCCTCGCGTCCGCCTGAGAGCGCAATCAAGCCGTCGGTCGATTCAGGTGTGAGCCAAGCGCGATCGATGCGCGGCGCCCCGCGCTGCTGCCCCTCGAGATAGGCACGCGATACGAGGCGCGTAAGTCTGCGATAGCCCGCGTCGTTCATGCACAGCAGCGTCAACCGACTCGGCGGCGTCCGCTCGCCGGGCTCAGTGATCTGCAGATCGACACCGATGATGGGCTTGACGCCCTTGGAGAGCGCCTCGCGATAGAACTTCACCATCGCGAAGAGGTTGTGCTCGTCCGTGACGGCGACCGCCGGCATACCGAGCTCCGCCACGCGAGCGACGAGCTCAGGGATGCGAACCACGCTATCGACCAGCGAGTATTCGGTGTGCAGACGCAGGTGGACGAAGGCGCTCATCGCGCCGCCGATTTTACCGGTCCGAAACTCCGTCGGTGGACTGAACTCGGCCCGTGGGCCTTGAGCGCCGCGAGGTGGGCCGGCGTCGGGTATCCCTTGTGGATCGCGAATCCATATTCAGGATGTCGCGTATCCAATTGTTCCATAACGCGATCTCGTGCCGTCTTGGCGAGAATCGAGGCGGCACTGATCGCCGGCTGCGTCGCATCGCCCTTCACGATGGCGACCGCCTCGGCGACCCCCGCGACTCCATCGAAGGTCGGCAGCCGATTGCCATCGACCTCGACTCGTACCTCTCCAAAGGGAGTGGCACCCGATACGGACCCAAGCAGCCCAAGCACGGCACGCCGCATCGCGAGCATCGTCGCCTGGAGGATGTTGATCGCATCGATCTCAGCGGGACTTGCGATCGCGACACACCAACCGAGCGCCCGCTCCTGCAGCAGCAACGCCAGCCGCTCGCGCTCGGGGGCACCCAACGCCTTGGAGTCCGCAAGCCCGGTGACCGGTCGCTCGGGATCGAGAATGACGGCCGCGGCGACGACGGGACCTGCGAGCGGTCCGCGTCCCGCTTCATCGACGCCGACGATGAGACGGCTCATGACGCTAACTCGATCACGGCAACAACTCGACGACTGCCTCGGCCGCTAGCGCGGCGCCATCCTGACGCAACGCCAAATGCACTTCTTGAAACTCCTGCTCGAGGTTGGCCCAACGAGCTGGGTCCTCCAACCATTCGAGCAGCGCTCGACCGAGCGTCTCGGGGTTCGCACGCCCCTGGAAAATCTCCGGCACGACTTCGCGACCCACGAGCAAATTCGGCTGCGAGAAAAATCGCACCTTCACTAGGCCGAGGCTTTGCAGCAGAAACGCCGTGATCGCGCCTAGGCGATACGCCACCACCATCGGTCGTCGCGTGAGCAAGGTTTCGAGCGTCGCCGTGCCGGAAGCCACTAGCACGACATCCGCCGCGGCGAGCACCTCGCGCGAGCGTCCCTCGATGATGGCAACCGGCGTCTGCGGCGCGCACCGCTGCCACTCGGCCTCGAAGCGCTCGCGCGTGGCCGTGCTTGCCATCGGCGCGACGAAACGTACACCGGGCCTATGCGCAGCAAGCCAAGCCGCGGCACCGACAAACGGCGATGCGAGACGAGTCACCTCACCGACTCGACTACCCGGCAACACGGCTACGATCTCGCCCGTTTCGGGCAGACCGAGTGCCCGTCGCGCTGCGGCGCGATCGCTCTGCAAGGGAAATTGATCCGCCAGCGGATGACCGACAAAACGCGCGGCGATACCGTGCCGCTCGTAGAAGGCGGGCTCGAAGGGCAACAGACACAAGATGCGATCGCAGGCCGCGCCGATCTCGTGCACTCGCCCCTGCCGCCACGCCCACACCTGCGGACTCACGTATTGCACGGTGCGTATGCCATCCGCCTTCAGACGCCGTGCCATCCCGAGATTGAACTCGGGCGCGTCGATACCGACGAAAACATCGACACCGCGCTCGCGAAACTCCCGCAGCAGACGACGTCTCAAAGAAAAAAGCCTCGGCAGATGACGCAGGATCTCGATAAGACCCATGACGGCGAGTTCTTCGCTCGAGGCTAGCGCCTCACATCCGGCCTCGCGCATACGCGGCCCCGGCACACCGACGAAACGCGCGTTCGGCACTCGTTCGCGGATCGCCGCGATGAGCGCTGCACCGAGGTTATCGCCGGAGGCCTCTCCGGCCACGATCGCAATCAGCGGTGCGGCCTGCGAGACCATGGGTGTAAATCAGCGGATCAGGCTACGGGTCGAGCGAGCCACGAACTCGACGAAGGGCACGATCTCCGCTTGCGTCTTCGCAGCTTCGCGTAACTTCTCCATCGCTGCTTCGAGCGGAAGATCCATGCGATAGAGCGTGCGGTAAGCGTTCTTGATGTTGCGCACTTGCTCAGACGTGAAGCCGCGACGCGAAAGCCCCGTCGCGTTGATCGAGTGCGGCACCGCTGGATGACCGACGGCCATCACATAGGGCGGCACATCGCGCGTCACGGCCGTGTTGTTGGCGATGAAGGCATGCGCGCCGATCTTGCAGAACTGGTGCACCCCCGTGAAGCCCGCGAGGATGACGTGATCATCCACCTCGACGTGACCACCCAAGGTCGCGAGATTCGCAAACACGCAATGACTACCCACGATGCAATCGTGCGCGATGTGCGAGGAAGCCATGAAGAGATTGTCGCTGCCGACGCGGGTAATGCCCTGATCGTGCGTCGTGCCACGATTGACGGTCACATATTCGCGAAACACGTTGCGATCGCCGATTTCCACGCGCGTGGGCTCGCCGGCATATTTCTTATCCTGCGGCGCATCTCCGATCGACGCAAACTGGAAGATACGATTGTGGCTGCCGAGTTTCGTCCAGCCCGTGACGACGGCGTGCGGTCCCACGATCGTACCGGCACCGATCTCGACATCGGGGCCGATGATCGCAAATGGACCTACCTCGACACCCTCGCCGAGCTTCGCGGTCGGCGCGACGACCGCGCGCGGATCAATTCGAGTGGACTCGCTCATCAGCCCTGCCCCTTGCCCGTCTCGGGCGCCACCATCAACTCGGCCGATGCGGCTTCGACATCGCCGACGTAGGCGGCAGCTGAGAACTTCCAGATGCCTCGCATCTGACGCGTCAGTTTCGCCGTCAGGATCAGCTGATCGCCGGGCTCTACGGGTCTGCGGAACCGCGCCTCGTCGATACCGACGAAGAAAAAGCGCGTGTTCTCATCAGGCACGACGCCCGCCGTCACAAAGGCGAGAATACCGGCTGTCTGCGCGAGCGCCTCGATGATGATCACCCCCGGCATGACCGGACGGTACGGAAAATGCCCAGGGAAATACGGCTCGTTATAGGTGACGTTCTTCAGGGCGCGGATGTGATCACCCTTGTGACACTCGAGCACACGATCGACGAGTAGAAACGGATACCGGTGTGGCAACTGTTTGAGGATGGCATTGATATCCAAGCTGATGATGTCCTTGTCGCTCACGCTGTCATTCCTCACTCTTCGTCGAATCCAAATTCTTCTCGAGGTCACCCACACGACGTGCGAGACCATCGATGCGTTTCAATCGACCGACGATACGTCGCCAGTCTGCTGCACTCTCGGCAGGAATCCCGCCGGAGTAAACCCCGGGCTCGCGTATATCACCCGTCACGAACGTATAGCCTGTGATGGTCACATCGTCGCAAATCCGCAAATGCCCAGCGATCCCCACGCCGCCACCGATACGACAACGCGCACCGACATGCGAACTGCCGGCTAGCCCTGCACAACCGGCGAGCGCCGAGTGTGCGCCGATCGTGCAGTTGTGACCCACCTGCACGAGGTTATCGATGCGCACGCCATCACCGATGACCGTATCTTCGAGCGCGCCGCGATCGATGGTGCTGTTGGCGCCGATCTCGACATCGGCGCCGATGCGCACCGTACCCACTTGCGGCACGTGCACCCAGCGTCCTTCGTCGAGCGCGTTACCGAAGCCCTCAGAGCCCACGACAACGCCGGCATCGAGAACCGAGCGCGCGCCAATCGTCACGCGCTCTAGCACCGTCACGCGCGCCACT
>JALRHE010000153.1 GCA_023253235.1 Steroidobacteraceae bacterium | reverse complement strand
ACCTTGCTGCAGCCTTGCGAGCGTCGCCGCATCCGGCTGATGCCGCACGCGAACGAGATATTCGCGCTCGACTTCGGATGATGGATGCATGAGTCGATGCGCCAACTCCCCATCGGTCGTAAACAGCAGCAAACCCGAGGTGTTCACATCGAGACGCCCCACGACGATCCACCGGCCCGAGGGTGGAGCCGGTAACCGATCGAAAACAGTTGGACGCCCGGCAGGGTCTTTGCGGGTCGTCACTTCGCCGATGGGCTTGTGGTAACCGAGAACGACGGTTTCGGGGGTCGGGCTCGATGTGCCGCGCTGCACTGCCCTGCCATCGATCGCGATCTCATCCGCGGGGCCGGCGCGTGCGCCAAGCTCGGCCAGCTTGCCGTTCACCGTCACACGCCCGGCGCGGATCCAATCTTCGATCTCGCGTCGCGAACCTAGACCGAGTCCGGCCAATACTTTCTGCAGCCTCTCGGCCGTAGTGTCTTCATTCATAGGCATCGGCATCTTAATCGGTAACGAGACGGCCATAACGCGCTGTTATCGCCTCATGCGACTTGGTCAGCGCGACGGCTGCGATGCTCCGCTATCCTCGATTGGCTCCATCCCTGATTTGCTCCATCCATCGTGAGGCTGATCGTCATGCGCCCAGAAACCATCGCCGTCCACGGCGGCTACACACCCGACCCGACCACCAAGTCCGTCGCCGTTCCGATTTATCAGACGAGCTCCTACGCATTCGACAGTGCGCAACACGGCGCCGATCTGTTCGACCTCAAAGTGCAGGGCAACATCTACACCCGCATCATGAATCCGACGACGGACGTGCTCGAGAAGCGCGTCGCGGAACTCGAAGGCGGGATCGGCGCACTCGCGCTCGCCTCCGGCAGCGCCGCCGTCACCTACGCACTGATGACCATCGCCGAACACGGCGACAACATCGTCAGCTCGAGCACCCTTTACGGTGGCACCTACAATCTCTTCGCACATACGCTGCCGCAATTTGGCATCGAGGTGCGTTTCGCCGATCCGCGCAAGCCTGCGGAGTTCGCCGCGTTGATCGATGCGAAAACCAAAGCGGTCTACTGCGAATCGATCGGCAATCCGCTCGGTAACGTCACCGACTTCGGCGCGCTGGCCAAAATTGCTCACGAACGCGGTGTGCCGTTGATCGTCGACAACACGGTGCCATCACCGTATCTCTGCCGCCCCTTCGACCATGGTGCCGATATCGTCGTGCACTCGCTGACCAAGTATCTTGGTGGCCACGGCAACAGCATCGGCGGCGCCATCGTCGATTCCGGCAAGTTTCCGTGGGCTGAACACAAGGCCAAATTCAAACGTCTCAATGAACCAGACGTGTCGTATCACGGCGTCGTCTACACCGAGGCGCTAGGGCCCGCGGCCTACATCGCGCGCGCTCGAGTCGTGCCACTGCGCAACATGGGCGCCGCGCTCTCGCCGTTCAATTCGTTCTTGATCCTGCAGGGTATCGAGACATTGGCCGTACGCATGGATCGCATCTGCGACAACACGCTCGCAGTCGCAAAATTCCTGCAGCAGCACCCGGCCGTGTCCTGGGTGAACTATGCCGGTTTACCGGATCACCCCGATCACGCGCTGGCTCAACAGTATTTGGCTGGACGCGCCTCCGGCATCCTGACGTTCGGCGTGAAGGGCGGGCGAGCAGCAGGCGAGAAGTTCCTCGATGCGCTGAAGCTCGTCATTCGCCTCGTCAACATCGGCGATGCCCGATCACTGGCGACCCATCCCGCTTCGACAACGCACCGCCAACTCTCGCCCGAAGAACTCGCCAAGGCGGGCGTCTCCGAAGACATGGTGCGATTGTCGATCGGCATCGAGCACATCGACGATCTGAAGGAAGATCTCGATCAGGCGCTACGTAGCGCCTGATCGGTTCGCCGACGCGGCGCGGCAGTCGCCGCGCCTACTTCTTTTTGCGCGCTGTCGCCTTGTTGGCTTTCGACTTCGAAGCTTTCGACTTCTGAGCCTTGGCCGGCGCCGCGCTCGGCGCTGGCTTGCTGCGCCGCGCCTCATCCACCTGCTCGGCGAGCACGCGGAACAAGCTGTCGATGTAT
>JALRHE010000135.1 GCA_023253235.1 Steroidobacteraceae bacterium | reverse complement strand
AGGGCGCGCTGCCAGGCGCGGTTGAATTCAGGGTCGCAGCGGCGCTGGTCATAGGCGGTGGTGGTGGTGATCCCGGCCTTGCGCGCGGCGGCGCTGACGTTTGACGTTGCGGCCAGTTCCGCCAGGAATGCTTTTGACCAGCGCGCAAAAGGTTTTCGAACCGGACGCGCGGCAGCGCTCCGGCGCGACTTGGGCTTGTCGGCCATGGATGATGATCCGTTGCAGTAAAATAGGGGAAGCGATGACCGCCGCCGGGGCGAATCGGTTTATCACGATGTTCAATATATGTACCGAAACAGCGTTACGATGTCAAAAATAAATAACCAAATAGGTTATATATGCGCGCCGCTTGTGCCTTGCAGCCTGCGGAAAATTCCCGAACTGTTCGAACATCAGCGAGACCACCTCGAACCCTTGCGATCGCTTGCGTCGGTGCAGATCCGCAAGGAAAGCCGCTTCGTCGTGGCAATTTGGGCACCAACTTCCGGCTAATGCAACGACGATCACTTTGCCCTGGAAGAAGGAGTTATTCAGAGAAATTGAGCTACCGCCGAGATCCGGAAAAGTGAAATCCAGCTTCTCTGCGCCGCCAACCAAGGCGGTTTTTTCAGCTGCGTCACCGAGCGAGGCGGTCTCATCGCGCCGCCCCGTGAATTTCTCGGTATAAGCCGTACCCGACCAGAACTGTCCATCGAGCGAGCCGTCTTCTTTGACGGTTGCGTGATAGAGAAAGACATGTCCACCGTCGAACTTGGACAGACGAAGTTGATTGCCGCGCAGTTCGCCGGCAATGAATCGATGATCACCCGTCGGCGTCATCACCGTGCCGGTGACGATCGCGTCACGTTGTTTGAATTCAGCGACCGCCGGCGAAGATTTATCACCATCGACAAATTGCCATGCCCATCGGCCCGTGAGATCGGCCGCTGGGGGCGGTAGCGATTCGTTCGGAGCCGTGAAGCGCCAATCCTCGCCGTACTTTGCCGTCAGCGGAATGAGCTGCGGTTTGCCGCCGCTTTTGATCATCGTCAGAGTGCCTTCGAGTGAGTCCTCTTTGAACGAGGCTTCGATGCGATTCTCGTAACCCGGCATACGCAGGGTGATCCGCTCTCCGTCGATCTTGATTTCGTCCACACGCACTCGATCGTCACCGTTGATCAGCACGGCATGACGACGACCTTGCTCGGTCGCAAACTCGAGACCAAATGGCAATTCACCGCCCGGCACCTGCAACACGGCGCGCCACACACCATCACGTGGGGCGTTGATGTCACCACCGCCGCCACTGCATCCGAGAATGCCGAGTGCGAGCAGACCAGGGAAAGCCCTTAAGGGACGAAACGGCTTGATGTTCATGCGCCGATTATAGGTAATGCGTTACGTTAGGATGCAGATATGGAATCGCTCTCCCCCGAATTTTGGCCTCTGGTGCTTGTTGGTTTCCTGGCCCAATTGATCGACGGCGCCATGGGGATGGCTTACGGCGTATCCGCGAGCGCGTTTCTCACCACGATGGGGCATCCACCGGCATTCGTCAGTGCGACCGTCCACGCTGCCGAGGTCGTGACCACCGGTGCATCAGGCCTTTCGCATGCATGGTTTAAGAATCTCGACCGCAGTATTTTCATCAAGCTCGTGTTGCCGGGTATGGTGGGTGGTGCGCTCGGCGCCTACTTACTGAGTTCCCTCGACGGCAATTTGCTGCGCCCGTTTGTCTTTGCGTACCTTCTGGTCATGGGCGTGCTGTTGCTGCGTCGCGCATCGCGGCGCGGCGAACCTGAACTGGCGCGTGCACCGAGTCACGCGCTCGGTGGTGCGGCAGGTTTTCTCGACGCCATTGGTGGCGGCGGATGGGGGATGGTCACGACGCCATCGCTGATCGCGCGTGGGGTGCCACCTCGGTATGCAGTGGGGACGTCGAACGCAGCCGAGTTTTTCGTCACGCTCACCATTTCGATCACCTTCTTGTTCACGTTCGATTGGCGACGTTTCGATCTGGTCATCGCGCTGCTAGGCGGTGGAGTAATCGCTGCGCCTTTCGGTGCATGGATCGCCAAGCACGTTCCTTCGCGCATCGCCATGACCGCGATAGGTCTGATGGTGATGGGGCTATCGGGCTACGGACTTTTCAACTGGTGGTTGTCCCATCAGACGTAGGCGGCAGTCCTTGACGCCTGTTTGGCCCGACAGCGATACTCCAACGCGTATGTTCTCTGCCCTGCAAACCAATCTGATTGCCCGCCGTTGGTGGGGTTGGCGCCGCTCCTGACGGAGAGGGCGCGGGGCGCTGTCGACCTAAAAATCCAAAGAGGATGAGCCACCCGAACCCATCTCCGGACACAGCCGGGATGGGTTTTTGCGTTTATGAAACCACCATTCGACATAGCCGGTGATCTAGACACGCCTGTATCGGCGTTCTTGAAGCTGCGCGCCTTCAACCCGACTTTCTTGCTCGAGAGCGTGGAGGGCGGCGAACGACTCGCGCGCTATTCCTTCATCGGTTTCGGTGACACGAGTTTCGCCATTCGTCTCGTGGCCGATGGCTTCAAGCAGGGAGCACAGTCGCTGCCGGTTCCACGCGACCAGCAAGAGTTGCTGTCGGCATTGCGGCTCGCACTCTCGAAGGCGCCACGGCCGACCGCCCCTGGGGCGGGCCCCGACTTTCCCTTGGCGGGCGGCTTGGTGGGCTATTCCTCTTACGATGTCGTTCGATTCTTTGAACGACTGCCGCCGTTCGCGCCCGATCCAACCGGTGTGCCGGATTTGCACTACGTTGCCCCGGGCTCCTTGCTCGTCTTCGATCATCTGACTCGAGGTATCGCCTTGCTGCACTCGGGCAGCGAAGTCGAACGCCAATCCTTACGTCGCGAAATCATCCTCGCACTGCGTGGAGGTGTTCCGTTACCGACTGCGCGCGGCAAGTTCAGCGCACCAGTGGCGTCGATGTCGCAGAGTGAGTTTCTGGCCAAGGTGGGTCGTACGCAGGAGTACATCGCTGCGGGTGACGTCTACCAACTCGTGTTGTCGGTGCGCTTTGCCGGGCGACACGATGTCGATCCGTTCGAGGCCTATCGCGCACTGCGCCTCATCAATCCATCACCGTATATGTATTACTGTGCGCTCGGTGATGTCACGGTCGTCGGGTCGTCGCCTGAAGCGTTGGTGAAGCTGTCGCACGGACAGGCACAACTGCGACCCATCGCGGGAACCCGACCGAGATCGGCCGATGATGTCATCGATCGTGAGCGCGAAATCGATCTTCTGGCCGACCCCAAAGAAAACGCAGAGCACGTCATGCTCGTCGATTTGGCGCGTAACGACTTGGGGCGTGTTGCGAAACCCGGCAGTGTGCACGTGGCGCCCTACAAATCCATCGAGCGTTACAGCCATGTCATGCATATGGTGAGCGGTGTACGCGGTGAGCTTGCCGCGGGCCGTGATGCATTCGATCTGTTTGCCGCTGCGTTCCCGGCTGGCACTTTGGTTGGTGCACCGAAGGTGCGTGCGATGGAGATCATCGACGAGCTCGAGCCGGTCAGGCGTGGTCTCTACGGGGGCACCGTCGGATACTTCGGTGCCCAAGGCGATATGGATCAGGCCATCACCATCAGAACGCTCGTGTTTCGTGGTGATGAATATTCCTACCAGGCGGGCGCTGGCATCGTTGCAGACAGTCAGCCCCAGAGCGAATACGACGAAGTGATCGCCAAGAGCAGTTCTGCTGCGCGCGCACTCGCGATGGCTGCGGAGGGCCTGTGATCATGACGGCACCGCGTCTGCTGCTGATTGATAACTACGACTCCTTCACCTACAACCTCGTGCAGGCGTTTCTCGTTTTGGGCGCCGAGGTCGACGTGCGGCGTAACGACGCCGTGACCATTGAAGAAGCGCTCGCCAGTGCTCCGACGCATGTTTGCATTTCACCGGGCCCAGGTACGCCGTACGACGCGGGCGTTTCGATGGACATGATCCGGGCCTTCGCAGGCAAAGTGCCTGTTTTCGGAGTCTGTCTCGGGCATCAGTCGATCGTCGAAGTTTTCGGAGGCAAAGTAGTCCGTGCGGGTCGCTTGATGCACGGCAAAACATCCAAGATCACGCACGATGGTTTGGGTTTGTTCGAAGGGCTACCGAACCCGTGTGAGATCGGTCGTTACCATTCTTTGATTGCAAAACCGGAAAGTCTCCCCGCCGACTTGCAGGTCACCGCACAAACCGCCGAGGGGGAAATCATGGGTGTCCGGCATCGGGAGCTCATGGTTGAGGGCGTGCAGTTCCATCCCGAGAGTGTGCTCACGCCCGATGGTCCTCTCTTGATGCAAAACTTTCTTCTGCAGACCGGGGGTCGTCGTGACTGATACCGTCCCAGGAAGAGCCAGCATAGAGAGAACTGTCAAAGAAATGCTCGAGCTCGTGCTCGATGGGCATCATTTGAGCGAGCAAGAGAGTGCGAGTCTACTCAAGAGCTTGACCGAGCCGTCGTTGGCTCCGGCTGTCGGTGGTGCCGTCTTGGCTGCTCTTCGGGCCAAGGGTGTCGTCGCGGCCGAATTGCGCGGCTTCGCGACTGCCATGCGCGAGTTGGCTCGTAAGCCCAACGTGGATGTCGAGCTACAGCATCGTTCCATCGATATCGTGGGCACGGGCGGTGATGCGTCCGGCAGCGTGAATATCTCGACGGGCACCGCGCTGCTCGTCGCGGCTTGTGGTGTTCCGGTCATCAAGCACGGTAATCGATCCATCTCGAGTCGCAGCGGTAGTGCCGATGTGCTCGAGGCCCTCGGTTTGCCCTTGCCGCTCGATGAGCAGCGTGCTGGCGATTGTTTGCGAGCAACGGGCTTCTCCTTCTTGTTTGCGCCGCATTACCACCCGGCGATGAAGGCGATCGCACCGATCCGACAGGCGCTCGGCATTCGCACGATTTTCAATGTGCTCGGGCCGCTGACCAACCCGGCGGCACCACCGTTTCAGCTCGTCGGTGCTTACAGCGAGCCGATGGCTGAGCTCATGGCAGAGACGCTCGCCGGTTTGCCGGGTCTGACGCGTGCCTTCGTCGTGCATGGTGCGCTCGGTTGGGACGAGCCGACGACAGCGGGGCCTTTCGTATTGTTCGATGTGCGATCCGGTGTCGTGACACGTAGCGTCCGCAGCCCCGCCGATTACGGAATGCGTATTTGCGATCCATCCGAGCTTGCAGGCGGTGATGCCGTCAACAACGCGGCTGCAATGCGTGCCGTTTTCGAGGGACGCGACGTCGGTGCGCATCGCGACACCTTGCTGATGGGTGCGGCGTTAGCGCTCGAGTGTGCCGGAGTCGTAACGGACCCGATGGCAGGCGTCGCGCGCGCCGCTGCCGTTATTGACAGCGGCGTTGCAACGCAGATTCTGCAGCGCTTGGCGGAGTTTGGACGTGGCTGAGGATTTTCTCGCTACGATGGCTGCAAGTAGTCGACGTCGTGTCGAGGCCGCTCAATTTCAGCTGCCGCAGTCAGAGCTCGCAGCATCACTTCAAGATCTGCCGGCTCCGCCCGCCTTGCAACTCTCCGAGCGAGGCTTCGATGTGATCGCCGAGATGAAACTGCGCTCACCGGCACTCGGGCAGCTTGGCAACGCCACGGAGAATTCGGCCGATGACCGGGTCCGTGCCTACGTTAAAGGAGGCGCTGCTGCGATCTCCGTGCTCACAGAGCCCGATCGCTTCGATGGCTCGCTCGATCACCTTCGAGCTGCCTCTGCATTGCGCGTGGTTCGACAGTCGGCCGATGGACGAGGCTCGCGCATCCCGACGATGCGCAAAGATTTTTTGGTCGATCCCTATCAAGTTTTGGAAGCGAGGGCAGCGGGCGCTGGCGGGGTATTGTTGATCGTCCGGATGCTCGACGATCACAGCTTGAGCCTGCTCTGTGAAACAGCGCTCGCTCAGCAGCTTTTCGTGCTGATCGAGACGTTCGACCGAGCCGATATCGCGCGTGCCGAGCGATTGATTGATCGTTTTCGGTCAGCGAGCACGTCGTTACTGCTCGGGATCAACAGCCGCGACCTCGTCACTCTGCAAGTCGTGCCGGATCGATTGGAGACCTTGGTGTCCGAGTTGCCGACGTCGGTGCCCCGCGTGGCCGAGAGCGGTGTGATGACGACGGCAGATGCGGCTCGTATGGCGAGCGTTGGATACGACTTGGCTTTGATCGGTGGGGCTTTGATGCAAGCGGCAGATCCTGCGGCGCATCTGGCGGCCATGCTAGAGGCGGCTCGGTCGGCTGCCGAGCAGCGCCGATCATCGTCACGGGCTTGAAGATCATGAACCCGGTGTGGATCAAAGTGTGTGGCTTGACGGATGCAACGGCGGTTTCGGTTGCGCTGGAGCAGAAAGTCGATGCGATCGGTTTCGTGTTTGCACCGTCGCCGCGCGAGTTGAGCATCGATCAAGCACTGCGTCTGGCAGAGCCCGTACGTCGCAAAGCGTTGTGTGTCGCGGTCACCTTGCATCCATCCGCAGCACTCGTCGCGACACTCTTAAAAGAGTTTCAACCGGATTTGTTGCAGCTGGATTTGGCAGACCTCGTATCGCTGCCGCCGCTCGATCCGGCTCGTATACTCCCTGTCGTTCGTCAGCAGCAGATTGCGCCGGCGCAGTGGCCTGCGCGAGTCTTGTTCGAGGGGCCTCGCAGTGGCGCTGGCGTCACGGCTGATTGGAGTCAGGCAGCGCAGATCGCTCTGGCGACCGAGCTGGTCTTGGCGGGGGGCTTGTCACCCGGCAATGTCGCAGCAGCCGTTCGCGAAGTGCGCCCTTTCGGCGTGGATGTGTCGAGTGGTGTCGAAGCCTCACCCGGTCGCAAGTCGCCGCAGAAGATCATCGAATTCGTCGAGGCGGCTCGCCGCGCCTCTGCAGGAGTGTGAAAGATGAATGCCCATGTGAAATTCAGTGCCGAAGAACAGCGTCGCATGCTCGATGCTGAGCTAGGCGGTCAATATCCGGATTTACGCGGACGGTTCGGGCCCTACGGTGGCCGATACGTTCCTGAAACTTTGATTCCTGCACTCGAGCGTCTCGAGGCCGGGATGCGCGAGCATCTGCACCGCGCCGATTTCCAAGCCGAATTAACCGAGCAGCTGCGTCACTGGGTCGGGCGACCGACGGCGTTGAGCTATGCACCGCGTCTGTCGGCTGCCTGGGGCGCCGAGATCTGGTTCAAACGCGAGGACCTCGCACACACTGGTGCGCACAAGATCAACAATGCTCTAGGTCAGGCGCTGCTCGCCAAACGATTGGGTGCCACGCGTATCGTCGCGGAAACCGGCGCTGGGCAGCATGGTGTGGCAAGCGCGGCAGCATGCGCGCGCCTCGGCTTGCCTTGCATCGTTTACATGGGCGCTATCGATATGGAGCGACAGGCTCCGAACGTGGGCCGCATGCGCTTGATGGGGGCTGAGGTCGTTCCGGTCACCGGTGGCGACCAGACCTTGCGCGCCGCGATCGACGAAGCGTTGCGCGATTGGGTTTCCGATCCGATGGGCACGTTTTACCTGCTGGGTTCGGCTGTGGGCCCGCATCCCTATCCTTATCTCGTGCGCGAGCTGCAGGCGATCATCGGTCGTGAAGCGCGCACACAATATTTGGAGCGCAATGGACGGTTGCCTGATGCGGTGTTCGCTTGCGTCGGCGGCGGCTCGAACGCCATCGGTATGTTCCACGCTTTCGTTCCCGATGCGTCGGTCGAGATCGTCGGCGTCGAAGCCGGCGGACGCGGCGTGAACTTGGGAGAGAACGCAGCGAGTCTCAGCTACGGCTGGCCCGGCGTACTGCAGGGCTGCTACTCCTTGTTACTGCAGGATGAGAACGGTCAGATTCACGAGACCGACTCGATCTCGGCGGGTCTCGACTATCCTGGCGTTGGACCTGAGCATGCCTTGTTGATGTCGGCAGGCAGAGTGAAGTACGAGTCTGCTACCGACGAGGAGGCTTTGTCGGCGCTAACCGAATGCTCGAAGCTCGAAGGGATCCTGCCTGCACTTGAAACCGCTCACGCGCTCCATGGCGTGAAGCGTTGGGCTAAAACTCATCCCGGCGCCCAAGTCATTCTCTGCATGTCCGGGCGTGGCGACAAAGATATGCCGACTTTGCAAAGAACCATCCTCGCGGAGAAAACATCGTGAAGCCGAGTGAGCGTTTGGCCGATGCGGTACGCGCCGCATCAAAGCGGGGCGAGCCGGCCATCGTGGCCTTCATGACCGCAGGATTTCCTCGTAAGGAGCAGTTTCGTGAGCATCTGCTGATGGTCGCGAGTGAGTCGGACGTCGTCGAGATCGGCGTGCCGTTCACGGACCCTATGGCCGATGGCATGACGATCCAGCGTTCCAGCCAGGCGGCTCTGAAGCAGGGCGTCAGTTTGCGATGGATCTTGTCGGAGCTGCGCAGTATGCAGCGACCTGCTGCACCGCTCGTTCTCATGAGCTACCTGAATCCCCTGTTGCAATACGGCTATGCCGCCCTAGCTGCCGATGCGGCAGCGGCAGGCGTCTGCGGATTCATCGTGCCGGATTTACCCTTCGACGAGGGCGGTGACCTGCGTGCAGCGCTCGCCGCCGAAGGCGTCGCGCTCGTGCAAATGGTCACGCCGGTGACGACGTCTGCGCGATTGCAACAAGTCTGTGCCGCCAGCGAAGGCTTCGTGTATGCCGTGACGATGACTGGAACTACTGGCAAAAATGTCGCCGTGCCCGACACTGTCATCGACTATCTCAAGACCGTGACAGCGAAATCGCCAGTGCCGGTCTGTGCGGGGTTTGGCATCCGCTCACGCGAGCAGGTCGAAAAATTGCGCAGCCACGTCGCTGGTGTCGTCGTCGGCTCGGCGTTGGTCGAAGTGCTCGAGCGGGGAGAAGATCCGCGGCCGTGGTTACGGGCGCTAAGAGGATGAGTCTCGCGACCACCGCCTCGAAACCTTGGTGGACCGCGCTTTATGCGCAAGTCTTGATCGCTATTCTCGTAGGAGGAGCGATCGGACATTTCGCGCCTGATATCGCCGTTCAGCTAAAGCCGTTGGGCGACGCCTTCATCAAGCTCGTCAAGCTCGTGATCGCACCTGTGATTTTTTTGACGGTTGCGAGTGGCATTGCGAGCATGTCGTCGCTTGCGAGTCTGGGTAGTACGACCGGCAAAGCGCTGCTGTATTTTGTCGTGGTGTCGACGGGCGCGCTCGTGATTGGCCTTGTCGTGGCGAATGTCGTCAGGCCCGGCGCCGGTATGAATGTTGATCCCGCCACACTCGATGACGGTGCGGTGGCAGGTTATGTGGGCAAGGCGCAAGAGCAGGACATCGTGTCTTTCCTGCTCGCCATCATCCCCCGATTATTGTGGCTGATATTCCAATAGCCAATATCGTCGCCCCATATAATCAGAATATTCGGCTTTGATTCCTGCGATATAGCGACTCTGGCTGGAAACAGAATCCACCCGAGAAGGAAAATCCTGATTATTGTCT
>JALRHE010000091.1 GCA_023253235.1 Steroidobacteraceae bacterium | reverse complement strand
AACCGTACTCGTTCAGTCGGGCGTACAAGGCCAGCGAGTTGATCAAACCGATGTTCGGGCCTTCCGGCGTTTCGATCGGGCAAACACGACCGTAGTGGGTCGGGTGCACGTCGCGCACTTCGAAGCCTGCGCGTTCGCGGGTCAGACCACCTGGGCCCAGTGCCGAGACGCGACGCTTGTGCGTCACTTCGGAGAGCGGGTTGTTCTGATCCATGAACTGGCTGAGCTGCGAGGAGCCGAAGAATTCTTTGACGGCTGCCGCAACCGGCTTCGCGTTGATCATCTCCTGCGGCATGAGCGGCTCGCTCTCGGCGATGTTCAAACGCTCCTTGACCGCACGCTCGACGCGCACGAGACCGACGCGGAAGGCGTTCTCGGCCATTTCACCGACCGAACGCACACGACGATTGCCAAGATGGTCGATATCGTCGACCGTGCCGTCGCCGTTGCGGATGGCGATCAACACCTTCAGCACATCGAGAATGTCTTCCTTGGACAGCACGCTCGAGCCCAAGATTTCCTTGCGACCGACGCGGCGGTTGAACTTCATGCGACCGACGGCCGACAGGTCGTAACGCTCGGCGTTGAAGAACAGGTTCGAGAACAGATTCTCGGCGGCGTCGCGGGTCGGCGGCTCACCGGGGCGCATCATGCGGTAGATCTCGACCAGCGCCTCGAGGCGATTCTTGGTCGGATCGATGCGCAGCGTGTCGGACACGTACGGACCACGATCGAGATCGTTGACGTACAAGGTGCGCACTTCGGTGATGCCCGACTCGATCATCTTCTCGGCCGAAGCGGCCGTGATGACTTCGTTGGCCTTGGCGATGATCTCGCCGGTGTCGGTATTCACGACATCGTGCGCGAGGATCTTGCCGTAGATGTAGTCACGCGGAACCGCGAGCTTGCTGACGCCAGCATCTTCGAGCTGACGAACGTGACGCGCGGTGATGCGACGACCTTCCTCGACGACCACTTGATCGCCGATACGGATCTCGAAGCTCGCCGTCTCGCCACGCAGGCGCGCCGGCACGAGCTCGAGGGCAGTCTCGTCCTTCGAGATGAAGAAGGTGTTCTTGTCGAAGAAGGTGTCGAGGATCTCACCTTCGTTCATGCCAAGTGCGCGCAGGATGATCGACACCGGCAGCTTGCGGCGACGATCGATACGCGCGAAGACGCAGTCCTTGGCATCGAATTCAAAATCGAGCCACGAACCACGGTAAGGAATGATGCGGGCGCTGAACAACAGCTTGCCCGAGGAATGCGATTTGCCGCGGTCGTGATCGAAGAACACGCCGGGGCTGCGATGCAACTGCGAGACGATGACGCGCTCGGTACCGTTCACGACGAACGTTCCGTTGTCGGTCATCAGCGGCAGCTCGCCGAGGTAAACCTCTTGCTCGCGCACGTCTTTGACGGGCTTCTTCGGGCCGGAGGCTTCCTTGTCGTAAACGATGAGGCGGACCTTCACGCGCAAGGGCGCAGCGTAGGTCAGACCGCGGAGTTGGCACTCCTTGACGTCGAACACCGGCTCGCCGAGTCGGTAGCTGACGTACTCGAGTACCGCATTGCCCGAATAGCTCGAGATCGGGAAGACAGTCTTGAACGCCGCATGCAGACCAACATCTTCACGCGTTTCTTCGACCTTGTCGGCCTGCAGAAACTGACGATAGGAGTCGAGCTGGATGGCGAGCAGATACGGCGTCTCGAGGACGCTGCCCTGCTTGCCAAAGTTCTTGCGGATGCGCTTCTTCTCGGTAAAGGAGTAAGCCATCGGTCACCTCACACTTTCAAACTAGACGGAGACGACGAGGCAACCGAGGCCTTTCAGCCCCGGTTGCCACGCATCTCGCGATACGAAGGTAATTCCCACCACGCGAGCGGCGGGGATTACTTGATCTCGACCTTCGCGCCGGCTTCTTCGAGCTTCTTCTTCATGCTGTCGGAATCGGCCTTGTTGACCCCTTCCTTCAGCGTGCCCGGAACGGCCTCGACGAGGTCCTTCGCTTCCTTCAGGCCAAGGCCCGTCAGTTCGCGAACGACCTTAATGACGCCCACTTTCTTGTCTGCCGGGTATTCCTTGAGGATGACGGTGAACTCCGTCTTTTCCTCAGCCGGAGCCGCGGCAGCGGCGGGACCTGCGACGGCCGCGACGGCCACCGGAGCAGCAGCGGTCACACCGAACTTGTTCTCCATGTCGGAGATCAGTTCGACGATCTGCATGATGCTCATGTTGGAAATTGCTTCGAGGATTTCGTCCTTGCTAACAGCCATTGTGGTAACTCCAAAGTTGTTTCAAAGGCAACAAGATCAAGCGTTGGCGGCCTGCTTCGCGTCGCGGACAGCCGCGACCGTGCGGACCAGCTTGGTATGCGGCGCAGCCACCGTGCGAACGAATTTCTCGATCGGTGCTTTGAGCGTACCCAACAGCATCGACAGAGCCTGTTCACGCGTCGGCAGCGATGCGACTTTTTCGAGATCCTTACCGGGCAGCACATCGCCACCCAAGGACACGAGCGTCGCAACGAGCTTATCGTTCGCTTTCGAGAAGTCCTTCACCACGCGCGCCGCAGCGCCCGGGTCGTCCTTCGAGAAAGCCAGGACGAGCGGACCCTTCAATTGGGGACCGACCGCCTCGAACGAAGTGCCGACCAATGCCTTGCGTGCCAGCGTGTTTTTGACGACACGCATGTACACACCTTGGGCACGGGCCTTAGCACGCAGCTCGGTCATCTGCGAAACCGTGATTCCACGGTATTCGGCAGCGACCACCGATTGCGCCGAAGACGCAATCTCCGCCACTTCCTTCACCAGCGCTTTCTTGTCTTCTAGGTTCAGAGGCACTAGTTGATTACTCCTCTCCTGAAGATCACACACCGGTACGAGACTTACGCCCCACACCGGACCCTATGGACGGCGACCTTCAAACGAGGACGATCCTCGTATGAGCGGTACACCACCTGCGCAGGCAATCTCATTAAGAACGGGCTGGTTGCTTACGCTTCCACCCACTCGCCTGCGGTCTTCGATGGAACTCGGTGACGGATGTCACCGAGCCCGCATCAATTCAAAAAATCAAACTCCGAGCGAGGCCTGATCGATCTGCACGCCCGGTCCCATCGTGGAGGAGACCGTCACGCGCTTCAGATAGACACCCTTCGACGTTGCCGGCTTCGCCTTCTGCAGGTCAGCCAACAAAGCCTGGAGGTTCTCGCGCAACTGCTGCGCATCGAAGCTCACCTTGCCGATCGTGCAATGCACGATGCCGGCCTTGTCAACGCGGTAACGCACCTGACCGCTCTTGGCGTTCTTCACGGCGCCAGCCACATCGGGGCTCACCGTACCCACCTTCGGGTTCGGCATAAGGCCGCGGGGACCCAAGATCTGACCGAGCTGACCGACGATGCGCATCGCATCGGGGCTCGCGATCACGACGTCGAAATCCATCTTGCCGGCCTTCACCTGCTCGGCGAGATCTTCCATGCCGACGATGTCGGCACCGGCTGCCTTGGCGGCATCGGCGTTCTTGCCCGAAGTGAACACGGCAACGCGGACCGTCTTGCCGATACCGTGCGGCATCACGGTCGAACCGCGAACCTGCTGGTCGGACTTGGCGGCGTCGATGCCGAGATTGATGGCGGCATCGACCGACTCGTTGAACTTCGCCTTGGCGAATTCTTTGACGAGCTTGAATGCGTCATCGATAGGATAAGTTTTGCCCGGCGGGAGAGCGTCCTTCCAGGGCTTCATACGTTTGGCGACGAACGGCATGATCAGACTCCTTCCACATCGACGCCCATCGAGCGGGCGCTACCGGCAATCGTGCGAACCGCAGCGTCGAGATCGGCTGCAGTGAGATCCGGCGTCTTGGTCTTGGCGATCTCTTCGAGCTGCGCGCGAGTGATCTTGCCGACCTTGTTCGTGTTGGGAGTGCCACTGCCCTTCTCGATGCCGATCGCCTTGCGAATCAGCACCGCAGCAGGCGGCGTCTTCATGATGAAGGTGAAGCTGCGGTCTGCGTAGACCGTGATCACCACCGGAATGGGCAGCCCCTTCTCGAGCTTCTGCGTGGCAGCGTTGAACTGCTTGCAGAATTCCATGATGTTCACGCCCTGCTGGCCCAGTGCGGGGCCGATGGGCGGCGAGGGGTTCGCCGAGCCTGCAGGCACCTGCAGCTTGACGTAGCCTTGGACTTTCTTGGCCATCGTTACTCTCCTGGGTCCCAGCGCCCACGCTCCAGCGTGAGCTCCCCATGCGCTTCCTTGCCGTTACGACACGCGATCCTTCGCGTATCGATCCATCGACTCGTCCCCTAACGAAGACGAGCCTTCAAAAAAACCTCAGGCCTTTTCG
>JALRHE010000086.1 GCA_023253235.1 Steroidobacteraceae bacterium | reverse complement strand
AGGGCGCGGCATCGGCCCCGCCTACGAAGACAAAGTCGCGCGTCGCGCCTTGCGCGTTGCCGACCTTTTCCAGCGTGAGCGATTCGCCGCCAAACTCGGTGAGGTGCTCGACTTCCACAATTTCGTTCTGCACCACTACTTCAAACAAGT
Organism: Steroidobacteraceae bacterium; assembly: GCA_023253235.1. Lineage (GTDB taxonomy): Bacteria > Pseudomonadota > Gammaproteobacteria > Steroidobacterales > Steroidobacteraceae > UBA964. The sequence continues at coordinate 13,057 of JALRHE010000086.1, read as the reverse complement.
GCCGGTCGATTTCCAGCGAACGCTGGACGAGCAACTCGCGTACGGCGAGCGCATCAAACCTTTGGTGGTGGATGTCGCCGGCGAACTGCAGCGCATGCGTGATGCGGGTCGCAACGCGATCTTCGAAGGCGCGCAAGGTGCGATGCTCGATGTCGACCTCGGCACCTATCCCTTCGTCACTTCGTCGAACACCACAGCGGGGTTCGCCGGCACGGGCACCGGTCTCGGTCCGCGCAATTTCGATTACGTGCTCGGGATCGTGAAGGCGTACACGACGCGCGTCGGCGCGGGTCCCTTCCCGACCGAGCTCAACGACGAAACCGGCGAGCATTTGCAACGTGTGGGGCAGGAGTTCGGCGCCGTCACCGGGCGTCGGCGTCGCTGCGGTTGGTTCGATGCCGTGGCGTTGCGCCGCTCGGTCATCCACTCGAGCATCTCGGGTCTTTGCATGACCAAGCTCGACGTGCTCGACGGTCTCGATGCCATTCGTCTCTGTGTTGGCTATCGAGCGGCCGGTGAGGTGAGCGATGTGCCACCGTTACTCGTCGAGGGTTTCGGTGAGGTTGAACCTGTGTACGAAGAGATGCCGGGCTGGAAGGGCAGCACCTTCGGCGTGACTCGAGAAGAAGACCTGCCGGTTGAGGCCCAACGTTATCTCGCGCGAATCGAAGAACTCGTCGGCGTGCCGATCGATGTGATTTCGACAGGTCCGGATCGCGATCAGACCATACTGCGACGACATCCCTTCGGCTGATCGGCCAGGAGCACTCCCATGAATTCCCATTCGACTGCGCTGCGCCACGACATCGTGGTGTTCGGTGCGACCAGCTTCGTCGGCCAGATTCTCTGCCGCTACCTTTTACAGCGACACGGTGTCGGCCAAGGTCTGCGCTGGGCGATCGCGGCCCGTTCGGCCAGCAAGCTCGATGAGTTGAAGCGCTCGCTCGGATCGGCGGCGGTGGCGCTCGAGTCGATCGTGGTCGATGCCGCAGACGAGGCGGGCTTGCGCCAACTTTGTCACGACACGCGGGTCGTTGTGTCGACCGTCGGTCCCTACGCCCTCTATGGTGAAACGCTGGTCAAGGTATGTGCGGACACCGGCACCGACTATTGTGACCTGACGGGCGAGGTTCAATGGATCCGTCGCATGATCGAGCGTTACTCCAGCGCCGCCGCGGCCAGTGGGGCGCGCATCGTGCACTGTTGCGGTTTCGATTCGATCCCCTCGGATCTGGGTGTGTGGTTCCTGCAGCGCGAAGCACAGAAATCGTTCGGTAAGGTTTGCTCGCGCGTGAAGCTGCGCGTCAAGGCGATGCGCGGTGGTTTCTCTGGCGGGACGGTCGCGAGCCTGCTGAACGTGGTCAAAGAAACTCGCGCAAATCCGGCTCTGCGAAAAGAACTCGCAAATCCGTACTCGCTGTGTGTGGGCAGCTCCGTCAAGGGTGTGCGCCAGCCGAGCGGCGCCACGGTCGCTCTCGATGCGGATTTTCGCAGTTGGATAGCGCCGTTCGTCATGAGCGGCATCAATACCCGTATCGTGCATCGCAGCAATGCTCTGCAGTCGCATTCGTATGGTTCGGATTTCGTCTATGACGAGGCCGTTCTCACGGGTCGTGGCTGGCGAGGTCGGCTCGCTGCCACTGCGGCCGGCGCGGGACTTGCTGCCTTCATGGTTGCGAGCAGCATCGGCCCGGTGCGCGCGCTGCTTGAGCGCTACGTTTTGCCGAAGCCGGGTGAGGGGCCAAGTCCTCATCAACAAGAGCATGGATTCTTTGATCTGCGCTTATTCGGTCGCACCAGCGATGGTCGGACGCTGCGCGTCAAAGTCACCGGGGATCGCGATCCGGGCTATGGCTCAACTGCGAAGATGTTGGGCGAAGCGGCTGCCTGCCTCGCATTCGATGTCTCTCGGGCGGAGGTCGCCGGGGGGTTCTGGACGCCAGCGAGTGCGCTCGGCGAGAAGTTGCTGCTCCGGCTGCGTTCGCATGCCGGCCTCAGCTTCGAAAGACAGGATGATTGAAATCACCACCCTGGTGCCCGGGAGAGGACTCGAACCTCCACGGTGTTACCCGCTAGTACCTGAAACTAGTGCGTCTACCAATTCCGCCACCCGGGCAGGGTGGGCGGCGAAATGTACGCAGGGGCGGCACGGGTGTCAATGAAGCATCGTTCCCGGTCCCGACGTGAAGCGCCGAGGCGCCCCTCTGGTGGTGGCCGCCGAACCAGCGCGGGCACGATGGAAGGTGTGGTGTCGACCCACCGCTCTGGTTTCGCGTTCGTTCGTGTCGAAGGGCAAGAGGAGAGCGTTTTTCTGCCGCCGCGCGCGGCGGTTGGCTTGGCGAGCGGTGATCGAGTCCGGGTCAGCGTCGAAAAAGATCACTCCGGACGTTATTCGGGTGAAGTGCTCTCCATCCTTTCGCGCGGTGTCACCGCGTTTCTCGGCACGGTAGAGGTTCAAGGCCGCACGGCATTCGTGCACTCCGTCGATCGTCGCTTGAGCTTGCGTTGTCTCGTGCCCGCCGATCGCCTAGCCGGCGCGCGTCGCGACGACTGGGTGATTGCACGCATCACGCGCTATCCCGACGCCCAACGCACGGCCATGGCCGAGGTCATCAAGGTCCTCGATCCCGAGCGCCCGCTCGAGATGGCCACCGAGACGGCGATCGCCCGCTATTCGCTCCCGGTCGAGTTCGGCGCGAATGCGCTGCGCGAGGCAGAGAATTTTGGCGAGCAGATCGATCCGAACGAGGCGCGCGGTCGTATCGACTTGCGCGCGATGCCACTCGTCACCATCGATGGTGCCGATGCGCGTGATTTCGACGACGCCGTATATGCCGAGAAACATCCGAAGGGCTTTCGTCTCGTCGTCGCCATTGCGGATGTGAGTCACTACGTTCGAGTCGGTAGTGGTCTCGATGTCGATGCGCGCGAGCGAGGTACATCGGTGTATTTCCCGGGGCGCGTGCTGCCGATGTTGCCGACGGCCTTGTCGAACCATCTGTGCTCACTAGAGCCGGAGGTGGATCGACTCTGTCTCGTCGCTGACATGATCGTCGGCAAAAGCGGCGGCCTGCTCGATTTCCAGTTTTATCCCGCCGTGATGCGCAGTCATCTGCGTTTGACCTACACACGCGCCTTCGAGGCGCTGTTCGAAGGCAAGCCGGCGGCGCGTCAGGAGATCGGCGCCTTGTTGCCGGCACTCGAGCCGTTGGTCGATCTGTACCGAGTGTTGCTCAAGGCCAGGCATCGCCGGGGTGCACTCGATTTCGAGAGCACCGAGCCGACGTACGATTTCGACGAGGCGGGGCGGGTGCGCGGCATGTCTCTCTATGCGCGCAACGATGCACACAAACTCATCGAAGAATGCATGATTCTCGCTAACGTGGCCGCTGCCCGACAGTTGAAGGCGGCGCGCGTTGGTGGTCTCTATCGTGTGCACGCGGTGCCCGACGAGAAAAAGCTCGACCAACTGCTCACGCAGCTGACGGCCATCGGTGTCGACGCGACGTTGCCCGAAGAGGTCGAGCCGCGTGATTTGCGCAAGATCACCGAGCGGGCTGCGCACAGTATCGATTTGCCGTTCATCGAGTCGCTGGTTGTTCGCTCGATGCCACAGGCCTTGTATCAGCCGGTGAACATTGGGCACTTCGGTCTGGCGCTCACCGAGTATGCGCATTTCACTTCGCCGATTCGGCGTTATCCGGATCTCGTTGTGCACCGCGCCATCAAAGCCAGCGTCGATCCGAAGGATTTGTCGGGCGTACGCTACGGTGCCGAGCAACTCGCACCCTTGGGACAAGATCTGTCGAGACTCGAGAAGCGGGCCGACGAATCGGATCGTTACGTCGACAACTTTCTCAAGTGCAGCTATCTGCGCGAGCGACTCGGTCAAACTTTCGATGGTCTGATCACGACCGTGGTCGAATACGGCTGCTTCATCCAATTGCGCGGTATCGGTATCGACGGATTGCTACGCCTAGACACCTTGCGCGACGACGACTACGAGATGAGTCCAGATGCTCAGGCGTGGTATGCGAAGCAGCGCGACCTCGAATTGCGGATCGGTGCGGCGGTACGGGTGATCGTCACCAATGCCAATCCGGTTGAAGGCTTGGTCGATCTCGAGCTCGATTCGGCACTCGAGGTGGCCACATCCAAGCCCAAGACCAAGCGCCAATCGCCGCGTCGAGGTGGCTCTGATCGGCGCACAGCCAAAGAGCGAGGCAAAAAACGTTTATGAGTCAGCTAGAGACAGTGCACGGCATTCACGCCGTGCAGGCTTTGCTCGAACGTCACGCTGAACGTGTACAGCGGGTCTATGTCGCGCGTGGTCGCGACGACGCACGAGTGGTGGCTTTGTTGCGCGCGGCAGAGGCGAGTGGGGTCGCCATCGAGCGCGTCGATGCTGCTCGGCTGGAGCGCATGGCCGGTGCCGCTGTGCATCAGGGTGTCGTGGCCGAGGTCCGTCCGTTGGCGCCCTGGAACGAAGATCGGTTGACCGCGACCTTGTCGGATTGGGATGCCGCGCGTGGCGCGCCGCTCGTTTTGGCGCTCGATGGGGTACAAGATCCGCATAACCTCGGTGCTTGCCTGCGTACGGCGGATGCATGCGGTGCGATTGCCGTCGTGATCCCGAAGGATCGCGCGGTACAGATGAACGCAACGGTTCGAAAGGTGGCAGCCGGTGCCGCCGAGACGACGCCGGTGGTGGCGGTTACCAATCTGGCCCGTTGCCTTCGAGATCTGAAGTCTCAGGGGCTGTGGGTCGTGGGTGCCGAAGCGGAGGGTGAGCGCCGTGCCGACCAGGTTGATCTGACCGGACCCATCGCGCTCGTCATGGGCGCCGAGGGGAGCGGGTTGCGGCAGAACACTCGACAGCATTGCGACTTTTTGGTGCGCCTACCGTCCCTAGGGGCCGTCGAGAGCCTGAACGTGTCGGTCGCCGCCGGCATGTTGCTGTATGAGGCAGTGCGCCAGCGCCAGTCCGTAAAGGGCTGATCCGGCTTGATTTTCCGCCGGCTCAGCGGGCGCTCGCGGAGGGTCTGCCGCGGTTGCCGCGGGTCGGCTCGTCGGCTATAGTTCGCGCCCCTTGCTCCACCGGCAGCGCCTCGCTGGGGGGCTTTATATCCAAAAGGAGATCACATGAGGCACTATGAAGTCGTGTTTCTGGTCCATCCCGACCAGAGCGAGCAGGTTCCCGCCATGCTCGAGCGTTACAAAGGCATGATCACCCAAGGCGGTGGTCAGGTTCATCGTCTTGAGGACTGGGGTCGTCGCCAGCTGGCGTTCCCGATCTCGAAGGTTCACAAGGCCCACTACATCCTCATGAACATCGAGACCGACCAGAAGACTCTGGCCGAGCTCACCGGTGCGTTCCGTTTCAGCGATGCGGTTCTGCGTCACTTGGTCGTCAAGATGGACGGTCCCGTGGTCGAGCCGTCGCCGATGGCGCGCGGTGAAGAAGAGGAAGCAGGTGAGGGCGTCGATCGTCCGCGCCGCGTCCGTCGTGACGATCTGGGCGATGAAGAAGGCCTCGCGGAGTAATCATCATGAGCTTTGGTAAACAGCAAGGCGGCAACAGCCGCTTCACCCGTCGCAAGAAGTTTTGTCGTTTCACCGCCGAAGGCGTGAAGCAGATCGACTACAAGGATCTCGCGACGCTCAAGGGTTACATCACCGAGACCGGCAAGATCGTTCCGAGCCGTATCACGGGAACCCGTTCTTTCTATCAGCGCCAACTGGCCACGGCTGTACGTCGCGCACGCTATCTCGCGTTGCTGCCGTACACCGACCAGCATTGATCGGGCGGAGGAATCACCATGGATGTCATTCTTCTTACCAAAGTTGCCAACCTCGGCAACATCGGTGATCGCGTCAACGTGAAGTCGGGCTACGGCCGTAACTTCCTGTTGCCCTCGGGTAAGGCCACGCTCGCCACGCCGGCGAACGTCGCCAAGTTCGAAGCTCGCCGTGCGGAACTCGAGAAGATCGCCCGCGACGAGCTCGCCGATGCGACCCGTCGCGCCGATGCGATGAAAGAGTTCAAGCTGCAGATCACGGCCAAGGCCGGTAGCGAAGGCAAGCTCTTCGGTTCGATCGGTACGACCGATATCGCCGATGCCTGCACTGCGCAGGGTCACAAAGTGGCACGCTCGGAAGTGCGTATGCCGAACGGTCCGATCCGCTCGGTCGGTGAGCACGCCATCTCGCTGCACCTGCATACGGATGTCGATGTGCAGTTGCAGCTCATCGTCATCGCTGAAGAGTAATCGCGCTGATGAGCGCACGCGGCGGAGACGTGCGAACACCGCCGCATTCGATCGAGGCGGAGCAGGCCGTTTTAGGCGGCCTGCTCCTCGACTCGCAATCCTGGGACAACGTCGCCGACGTTCTGCGTTCCGAGGATTTTTACCGCCCTGACCACCGCATCATCTTCGATGCCATCGGCAAATTGGCCGCGTTGGGTCAGCCCTCCGATGCCGTTACGGTCAGTGAATCGCTCGAGCGCAGTGGCCAGTTAACCGATGCCGGCGGGCTCGCCTACCTCGGCGCACTGGCTCGGGATACGCCAACCGCCGCCAACGTGCGTGCCTACGCCGAAATCGTTCGCGAGCGTTCGCTGCTGCGGCAGTTGCTGAAAGCCGGTACCGATATCGCAGCTTCGGTCTTCAACAACGAAGGAGAGACCGCGCGCGAACTGGTCGAAACGGCCGAGAGCCGCGTGTTTGCGATCGCCGAGCAAGGCGTGCGCGGGCAGCGCGACGGTGCCGTTGCCGTTCAATCTTTGATGCCCGCGTTGATCGATCAGATCGACGAGTGGCACAACAATCCCGATGGCATGCGTGGTCTGCCGACCGGATTCGATGAGTTCGATCGCAAGACCGGTGGTTTGCGTGGTGGCGATCTCGTCGTCGTGGCCGGCCGTCCCTCGATGGGTAAGACCACGTTTGCGGTCAACATGGCCGAGTATGCGGCGCTCAAAGAGGGCGTGAAGGCATCGGTCGCCATCTTCTCGATGGAAATGCCCTCCGAGCAGCTGCTCACTCGTATGCTCTCTTCGGTGGGGCGAGTGAGCTTGCAGCATATTCGCAGCGGTCAAATCTCCGACGATGATTGGCCGCGTATCACCGGTGCAGCTGGCCAGCTCTCCGAGGCGCGCATCTTCATCGACGAGACGCCGGGTCTCACGCCGACCGAGCTTCGTGCTCGCGCTCGTCGTGTCCACCGAGAGCACGGCTTGAACCTCGTCGTGGTCGACTACCTGCAGTTGATGCAGGTGCCGGGCAATCAAGAGAATCGCGCGACCGAAATCGCCGAGATCTCGCGCGGCTTGAAGGCGCTCGCCAAAGAATTGCATGTGCCGGTCATTGCGCTCTCCCAGCTCAATCGCGGTGTCGAGCAGCGTGTCGACAAGAAGCCGGTGATGTCGGATCTTCGTGAGTCGGGCGCGATCGAGCAAGACGCCGACATGATCCTGCTGATCTATCGCGAAGAGGTCTACGACAAGAACACCACCAAGAAAGGCATGGCGGAGATCGATCTCGCCAAGCACCGTAACGGTGAGACCGGAACCTTCGTGCTGACCTTCCAAGGTCAATATTCGCGCTTCGTCAATTACGCACCCGATTCGTACGCCGAGGGCGTGCTGCGTTGACGGCGATGGCGCAGGGTCCTATCCGCGCCGTCATTTCCCGCTCTGCGTGGCAGCGTAATCTCGCGCGTCTGCGAGACGCGGCACCGAATGCCTTCATGCTGGCGGTCATCAAAGCGAATGCTTACGGACACGGCGCTGTCGAGGCTGCTCGTACCTTGCCGGCAGATGCCTATGGTGTCGCTCGTTTGGGTGAGGGTCTCGAGTTGCGTGCAGCGGGCATCACTGCGCCGATCGTCTTGATGGAAGGGGTGTTCTCGCCCGACGAGTTATCGTTGGCGCTCGAACATCGATTCGATCTCGTCGTGCACTCGATGCACCAGATCGATTGGTTGGCGTCGCTCGCGACGACCACCGGCATTCAGCCGATCGTCGTGTGGCTGAAGATCAATACGGGCATGAATCGACTGGGGTTCAGCGAGGGCGAGGTTCAAGACGCGGCCAGGCGTCTACAAAACCTCGATATCGTCAAAGAACTCCGCGTCATGACGCACTTTGCGACGGCAGACGAGTCGGCGCACCCGCTGACCGATCGTCAGCTTGCGGCCTTTGCAGCGGTTTCAGCGGGTATCCCGGGTTCACGCAGCGTTGGCAATTCCGCTGGCATCATCCGAGGCCCCAAGACGCAAGGCGACTGGGTGCGCGCGGGTATTGCTCTCTATGGTTCCTCGCCGACGAGCGAGCGCACCGCTTCTGAACTCGGTCTCGAACCGGTCATGAGCCTTGAGAGCGAGGTCATTGCACTGCGCGATCTCGAGGTCGGTGACTCAGTCGGCTATGGAGCAACTTGGGTGGCGGCAAGACGCACTCGCTTGGCGGTGATCGCCGCGGGTTACGCCGATGGCGTGCCGCGCAGTTGTCCGAGCGGGACGCCGGTGTTGGTAGCGGGTCATCGAGTCCCGCTCGTGGGACGGGTTTCGATGGATATGATCACTGTCGATGTCACCGATCTGCCGAGCGTGGCGATCGGTGATCGGGTGATCTTGTGGGGATCGGGTCTCTCGGTGGATGAGATCGCCGCGCATGCGGGGACGATTGGCTACGAGTTGTTGTGCCGGGTGACCGCTCGAGTCCCGCGCGTCTACGTCGACTGATTGTGCACGCGCAAATGCAGTGCGAGCACGCTGATGTTGTCGCGGCCGCCGGCTTGATTGGCTTTGTCGATCAGGTCTCTGCACAGACTGTCCGCTGAATCATCGCGACGCATGGCGTTGCGCCATTCACGTTCGATCGTTTCATCCTCCAGTTCATGATTCAGTCCGTCGCTGCAGAGCAGGAATCCGTCACCGGGTTCACAACGGCATGCAGCCACGTCGACGCCGCAGTCCGGGTCCATACCGATCGCACGTGTGAGGCGATGCGCGCCGGAGGACGCTCGCGCCTCTGCAGCGGTGCACAAACCAAGATCCAATCTCCATTGCGCAACGGTGTGATCGCGCGTCAACAGCACTAACTGTTCATCCCGCAAGCGGTACAGACGCGAGTCACCGACGTGGGCGTAATGCAGCGTCATGTCGTGCAACACGGCAACGAGCAGAGTGGTGCCCATCCCGGCGAATAAATCGCAACTACGTGAGCGCTGCAAGACGAGTCGGTTGGCGGCTGCGACGACATCGCCGAGCAGGCGCCCTCGATCCGGGTGATCGCCCGAAAGGGTCGATCTCAGTCGGTGAATGGCGCGCCACTCCCGATGCACGGTATCGATGGCGAGTCGGCTCGCGACCTCGCCACTGGCGTGACCGCCCATGCCGTCGGCGACGGCGAACAAGCCGAGAAGCGGGTCGCACAGCACGCTATCTTCGTTGGTGCTGCGCTTGAGACCGCGGTCGCTCACAGCCGCGGCGTCGAGTTGGATGGTTGTTTGCATGGACGGTTCCTCCCACCGGGCTTACGGCGTTTTTCGGCGGAAACGGTCATCGACTTGCGCGTGCTAGCATCCGATCCTCATGAGTAAAGTGCGCGAAATTTTCGTTTGTCGCTCCTGCGGGGCCGAGGCTACTCGCTGGCAAGGGCAGTGCAGCCAATGCCAGGAGTGGAACACGATGGAGGCGGCGCTCAAGGAGCGTCGTGCGTCGCCGGTGCGCTCCACCGCGGCGTCGGGCAAGGCGACGTTGCTCGGCAAGCTCGACGGCGCGACCTCGGCAGCGCGGCGTCCGACCGGCTCTAGCGAACTCGATCGAGTCGTCGGTGGCGGTCTCGTGCCGGGCAGTGTGGTGCTGTTGGGAGGCGATCCCGGTATCGGCAAGTCGACTTTGTTGCTGCAGGTTGGTGCGCGTGTTTGCGCAGATGCCAGCGTTCTCTATGCCACCGGCGAAGAATCGGCGTCACAGGTCGCCGCGCGTGCGGGGCGTCTTGGTCTCGATGTAGCGAACTTGCAGTTGATGTCGGAGCCCAGCCTCGATGTGATCCTCGATGCAGCGCGCGATTCGAAAGCGGCGCTCTTGATCGTCGATTCGATCCAGACGGTGCATTTACCGGAGGTGGCTGCGAGTGCGGGCGGTGTCTCGCAGTTGCGTGAGTGTGCGGCGGCTTTGGTGCGCTACGCCAAGAGCACATCGACGACGGTGCTCATCATCGGTCATGTCACGCGGGAAGGTACCATCGCGGGCCCGAAAGTCCTCGAGCATCTCGTAGATACCGTGCTGTATTTCGAGAGCGACGCAGGCTCGCGTTATCGCATCGTTCGAGCCACCAAAAATCGTTTCGGCGCGGTCAACGAGTTGGCATTCTTCGCGATGACGGAGTCGGGCCTCAAAGAAATCGCCAATCCGTCGGCTATTTTCCTCGCGCGGCCTAGCGAGATCGCTCCGGGTAGTCTCGTGACGGTGGCGCGAGAGGGCGGCCGTCCGTTGTTGGTGGAGATCCAGGGGCTCGTCGATCCCATGCGCTTTGGTAATCCGAGGCGAGTTGCGCAAGGGCTCGACTCCACGCGCCTCGCGATGTTGCTCGCGGTGCTCAATCGACACGGTGGATTGTCGCTGCAGGACCATGACGTTTTTGCCAACGTGGTGGGTGGCTTGTCGCTGCACGAGACGGCGAGCGACCTGCCGGTTCTGCTCACCCTGGCATCGAGCTTGCGCGACAAACCCCTCTCTGCGAGCTTGGTGGCATTTGGTGAGGTTGGTTTGACCGGCGAGGTGCGACCCGTGGCCTACGGCGAGGAGCGCTTGCGCGAAGCGGCCAAGCAGGGTTTTCGCGTTGCGATCGTGGCTGCGGACAACGCCCCTCGCAAACCCATCGAGGGACTGCAGATCAAAAGTGTCTCGAGATTATCCGAGGCTCTCGCGGCCGCCTTCGGCGCCTGATTCACTGTTGACGCGCACCTTCACGGTGCGCACTGCGTTGTCGGCCACCTGCAAGACTTCCATCTCGAGATTGTCGATACGCAGTGACGTCCCGGAAGTCGGTATCGTTTCTAGCCGCTCGATCAAAAGACCGTTCAAGGTTTTCGGTCCGTCGGTGGGCAGTTGCCAGCCGAGCGTGCGGTTGAGCGTCCGGATCGTCGTGCCGCCGTTGATGATGTAGGCACCGGATCGATCACGATGAATGTCGCGATGCGATAGCGTCGCAGCGTTCTGCGTGAACTCGCCGACGATTTCTTCGAGGATATCCTCAAGCGTGACGAGACCCATGACCTCGCCGTACTCGTCGACGACGAATGCCAGTCGACGTCGATCACGCTGAAAATTCTGCAGTTGCGTGGTCAGTGGCGTGCCCTCGGGCACGTAATAGGGTTCTCGCTGTACGGCGACTTCGCCGAGTCGTTCGCGATCGAGTGAGCCTCGCGCAAGCTCCTGCGCGACGCGTTTCATATGCAACAACCCGACCATATTGCCCATGTCACCGCGATAGACGGGCAGGCGGGTGTGCGGTGTTTGACGCAGCTGATCGAGGATGCGCTCCCAATCATCCTCCAGATCGATGCCAGCGATTTCCTGGCGCGGAATCATGATGTCGTTGACCGTGATTCGCTCGAGATCGAGGATGCCGATCAGCATTTGCTGGTGGCTGCGCGGAATCATCAAGCCGGCTTCGGCGACGACCGTGCGTAGCTCTTCGCGCGAGAGGGTGTTCTGCTGAGTTTGTCGATCGACGTTGAGACCCACGAGCCGCAGCGCGCCGTTGGTGATCCAATTGATCGTGTACACCGCGGGTCGCAACACCCATTGCAGCGCGACGTAAACATAGGACGAGGTCGTCGCGAGCCAACGAGGGTGTATCGCCGCATAGGTCTTCGGACCGACCTCGCAGAAAATCAGCATGATGAGGGTGATCACGCCCGCGCCGACGGCAACCCATTCTTCACCGTACGTGCGCAGCACGATGATCGCCACGAGCGTCGCCGAGAGATTGTTGACGAGGTTGTTACCGAGCAGGATCAAGCCGATGAGGCGATCGGGACGTTGTAACAGCCGTTCCGCGAGGATGGCGCCACGATGGCCTTGGTTGGCCATGGTGCGCAGCTGGTAGCGGTTGAAACTCATCAGCGCTGTTTCGGTGCCCGAGAAAAACGCGGACAAGGCGAGACAAAGCGCGAGGAGGCCTATCAAGACAGGGAGGGCCGGATCACTCACGGCTATAATCATGCGATGTTCGAAAACCTGAGTCAAAAACTCGCCAAGACCGTCCAAAACCTGCGCGGCAAGGGCCGTATCAGCGAGGACAACATCGTCGAGACCCTGCGCGAGGTGCGGATGGCGCTGTTGGAGGCCGACGTCGCCCTCCCGGTCATCAAGACTTTCCTCGACACGGTCAAGGAAAAAGCCCAGGGGCAAGAGGTTGCGACCAGTCTCACACCGGGACAGGTTTTCGTGTCGATCATCCACCACGAGCTCGTGGAGCTCATGGGGGGCGCTCGGGCCGGTTTCGAGCTGCGCGCGCAGCCACCCTACGTGGTGTTGCTCGCCGGTCTGCAGGGCGCCGGTAAAACGACCACTGCGGCCAAGTTGGCGCGCTGGCTCATCGAATCACGCAAGAAACGAGTTCTGCTGGTCAGCACCGACGTACGGCGCCCCGCGGCGATCACTCAGCTGCAGCGCCTCGCCGAGCAGGTGGGCGCCTCGTTCCACGCCTGCGACCCCAGCGACGATCCGGTGCGTATCGCTCAGGCCGCCTTGGAGGCGGCTAAGCAGGGTGTGTTCGATGTTCTCATCGTCGATACCGCCGGTCGCCTGCACATCGACTCGGAATTGATGGCCGAGGCGCAAGCCATCGATGCGGCCGTGGGTTCGCACGAGCGGCTGTTCGTCGTCGACGCGATGGCGGGACAAGACGCGCTGAATTCGGCCAAAGCTTTCAGTTCTGCGCTGGAATTGACCGGAGTGATCCTCACCAAGATCGACGGCGATGCGCGCGGTGGTGCGGCCTTGTCGGTACGGCACGTCACCGGCAAGCCGATTCTCTTCT
>JALRHE010000080.1 GCA_023253235.1 Steroidobacteraceae bacterium | reverse complement strand
GCAGTAGATCTCCGCTTGACCGTCGTTCTGGAAGTAAAAAACCCGCGAGTGCTCTAGGAAGCGTCCGACGATCGATCGCACTCGGATGTTGTCCGAAATGCCGGGTACACCTGGGCGCAACGCACACACGCCTCGTACGATGAGATCGATTTGCACGCCTGCCTGTGATGCCTCATACAGCGCATTGATCGATTCGGGCTCGACGAGTGCGTTCATCTTCAAGATGACGCGCGCTGGTTTACCCGCTTTGGCGAGTGCAGCCTCGCGCTCGAGTTTGGCGAGCATTGCCTTGTGCAGCTCGAAAGGCGATTGCAGCAGGGCGTTGAGTCGCGGCGTGCGCGACAGGCCCGTCAACTGCAGGAACACCTCATGTACGTCTTGTGCGATGTCTTCATCACAGGTGAAGAGCCCGTAATCGGTGTACGTGCGAGCGGTACGCGTGTGATAGTTGCCGGTGCCGAGGTGACAGTAACGACGAATGCCTTCTTTCTCACGGCGCACCACCATCGCGAGTTTCGCGTGGGTCTTATAGCCCACCACGCCGTACATGACGTGCGCGCCAGCCTCCTGCAATTTATCGGAGAGTTCGATGTTGGCTTGTTCGTCGAAACGGGCTCGCAATTCGATCACGGCCGTGACGTCCTTGCCCGCATGCGCGGCGGCCACTAGCGCATCGACGATGGCCGATGCAGCGCCCGTGCGATAGAGCGTTTGTTTGATGGCGAGCACCTTCGGATCGGCTGCGGCCTCACGCAGAAAATCGATGACCGGCGCAAACGACTGAAACGGATGGTGCAGTAGCAAGTCGCTTTGCCGGATGGCCGAAAACATGCCCTGCTCGTCATTGAGGCGGCGGGGCAAGCTCGGCACGAACGGCGGATATTTGAGGTCTGCGCGCTCGACGAGATCATAGATCGCGGAGAGTCGATACAAATTGACCGGTGGTGGTACGGTGTATACGTCGAGTTCGCCGATTCCGAACTGCCGCGCGAGGAAACTCACGATATCCGGCGGACAGTCGGTCGTAGTCTCGAGGCGCACCGCGGAGCCGTAGCGACGTTGTTGCAACTCGCCCTCGAGTGCGCGACGTAGATCGTCTGCTTCTTCTTCGTCGACGAAGAGATCGCTGTTTCGTGTCACGCGGAACTGGTGCACGTCGATAATCCGCATGCCTTCGAAAAGGCGCGGTACGAAGGCCTCGATGATCCCTGAGAGCAGAACCAATCTTTGTTCGCCGTCCGGTCCTACGGGCAGTGAGACGATGCGTGGCAACGACCGCGGTGCCTGCACGATGGCACGCGTTGCTTCGCGTCCATAGGCATCTTCACCCTCGAGGCTCACCACGAAGTTCAGGCTCTTGTTCTGGATTCGTGGAAAAGGCCTCGACGGATCGAGCGCCAGCGGCGTCAGAACAGGTTCGACTTCGTTTTCAAAATAGCGGGCAAGCCACTCGCGCGTGGCCTCGTCCCAGCTGCTGCGCGGCATCAAGCGAATGCCCGCGGCGCGCAAGGCTGGGAGCAGATGCTTGGAGAGACACTGGTATTGCTCGGCGACCAGTTGCTGCGCGCGCTCGTGAATGGCGGCGAGTTGTTCGCGGGGCGTGAGCCCATCCGGGCTCAGCGAGCCGGGCGAGCTCTCCTGCAATTGCTTGATGCCGGCCACGCGGATTTCGAAGAACTCGTCGAGATTACTCGAGGAGATACAAAGAAAACGCAGTCGCTCGAGCAGCGGCACCGCAGGGTCCTGCGCTTGCGCCAACACACGCTGATTGAACTCGAGCAGCGATAGCTCGCGATTGATCAGAGTGGGTGAGGCCGAGGCTGTCATGGTGACTAGTACACCACGGCCGATGGCGAACTTGTGTTACAGCGCGCCAGGCGTTGCCACGGTGGCCGGATCGGGCTTGTCCGCCGGTGTCTGCGCGGCGACCAGCGCCGAAACATCGCCGGTTGCGAGGCTCGCCAGCAACGGCGCGGCCAGTTCGCGGAAACGGGCCATTTGCGCTGGCGGCACGGGCCTATCCGTCGGCAAAGCGACTTTTTGAGGGTCCATGTGCACGCCACGACTCAAATACTCGTAATGCAGGTGCGGACCGGTCGCGAGTCCCGTCATGCCAACGTAACCGATGATTTCGCCCTGCGAGATGCGGTCGCCGGTGCGGAGGCCGCGGGCAAAACGCGACAGGTGGCCGTACACCGTTCGGACCTGATTGATGTGCTCGAGTTCAATGACCTTGCCGTAGCCGCCCTTGTTGCCGACGAAGCGCACGCGGCCGCTGCCGGCTGCACGCACAGGTGTGCCGATCGGAGCGGCGTAGTCGACACCGCGGTGCGCTCGGATCCGATTGAGGACAGGGTGACGACGATAAAGATTGAAGCGCGAACTGACGCGGGTGAATTCGAGCGGTGCACGCAGGAAGGCCTTGCGCAGACTTTTGCCGTCGGGCGTGAAGTAGGTGGGCTCTCCACCATCGGGTTGAAAGCGTATTGCCCGATAAGGCTTACCCTGATTCACGAACTCCACGGCGAGAATGTCACCTTCGCCCAAGGGCTCGCCATCTTGGCTGACCTTCTCGTAGGTGACGCGAAAGCGATCGCCGGGCTGGATGTCGAGCACGAAGTCGATATCCCACTGAAAAATGTTGGCGATACGCAGCGCCGTGTTGTCACTCAAACCGGCGTCGGCTGCCGCCTGGAACAAGGAGCTGCGGATCGTTCCCTCGGTGCTGCGTAGTTCGCGCTCGAGCGGGTTCACGATGACTTCGGTTGCGAATCCCGAGTCGTCGCGTTGCACGCTCAAGGTTTCGCTCGGGCTCAGTTTGCGCTCGAGAGTGACGAGCTCATCGTCCTTCACGCCGAAGCGCAGCATTTCGCCCGGTTTGAGGCTATCGAGCTTGGCGCGCAGATCCGGCAGCGAGCGCAGTTGCGCGAGATCCGTGAGCGAGAGTTCGAGTTTGCGGAAGATGCGCTCGAGCGTATCGCCAGCGCCGACCATCACTTCGACGGTCGCCAAGCCGAGCGCAGCACGCGCAGCCTCGGCGCTGACGAGCTTCTGAGCAGCGACCGTGCCCTCGTCTGCGCGGGTGAGGTCCGTGAGCCACTCTTCGCCGCGCCACCAAGTCACAGCGAGCACGCCGATCACCACGATCTGCACGCCTCGGCCCTTCAACGCCGCCAACACCCGGTTTTTCGAGCCGATTTCCAGCGTCATCGACTACACTTCCCCGCACGGAATCGGCGCAAACTACTCGCGCCGAAGGGCAGGGTCAACCCGAGCTGACGAATGACGAGCACAGCAGAACAACTCAACGAGATCCGACGCGGCTCCGCCGAGCTGCTCATCGAAGCAGAATTGATCAAGAAGCTCGAGCGCGGCAAGCCGCTGCGCATCAAGGCTGGGTTCGATCCAACCGCACCCGATCTGCATCTCGGGCACACGGTGCTCATCAACAAGATGCGCCAGTTCCAGCAGTTCGGCCACGAGGTGATTTTCTTGATCGGGGATTTCACCGGGCTCATCGGTGATCCGACGGGTCGAAATGCCACCCGGCCCCGCCTCACTCCCGAGGATGTGCAGGCCAACGCCCACACTTATCAAGAGCAGATCTTCAAGATCCTCGATCCTGCGCGTACGGTCATCGAGTTCAACTCGAAATGGTTGAGCAACATGCCGCTGCCCAAATTCGTCGAGGTCGCTGCGCAGTACACCGTCG
>JALRHE010000041.1 GCA_023253235.1 Steroidobacteraceae bacterium | reverse complement strand
GAGGAAGTTCGTTCTGGCGCTGTCTTTGGTTGCGGCCTCGGCATTTTCTTCTGCGTGGGCGCAAACGGCAGATGCCGAGCGCGGTGCCCGCCTCGCCTACACCTGCCTGGGTTGCCACGGCATCCCCAACTACAAAAATGCGTATCCGAATTACCGCGTACCGAAGTTGCGCGGTCAGCATCCCGAATATTTGGTGATTGCGCTGCAGGCCTATCGCAGCGGTGAGCGTAGTCATGCCACCATGCATGCGAATGCATCGTCGTGGAGCGAGCAGGATCTGGTCGACATGGCCGCATTCCTCGCGGGCCCAGTCGTCGCGTCAGCCGCGACACCGAAGCCGATCGGCAAGGCTCCTGATGTGGCAGCGACTTGCGTCGCCTGTCATGGCACTGATGGCGTCGGCATCACGCCGCAATATCCGACTCTCGCCGGTCAGCATGCCGACTACATCGAGCGCGCATTGACGGATTACAAGAAGGGCGGTCGCAAGAACGCCATCATGGCGGGCTTCGCCGCGCAGTTGTCGCCGAAAGACATCAAGGCGCTCGCCGCCTATTACTCGGCGCAGCGACCGGGCCTCGCCACGTCGCTCCGCCCGACGCGAAAGAAATAACGCCTATTCTTTGAGCTTCTCCAGAAAAGTCGCCGCGGTCTTCAAATAGAAGTCGCGGTTGGCTTTTTTGCGAAAGCCGTGCCCTTCGTCCTTGGCCGCGAGGTACCACACCTCGCCGCCACTGCCACGCACGCGCGCCACCAGTTGTGCGCTCTCCGAAGCCGGTACGCGCGGATCGTTCAGGCCTTGCACGACGAGCAAGGGTTTGCGAATGGTTTCGGCGCGATTAAGCGGTGAGATGCGTTGCAAGAAGGCTCGCATCGAGGGATCGCGTTCATCACCATACTCTGCGCGTCGCAGATCGCGACGATAGCCCGAGGTATTGTTGAGGAAGGTGACGAAGTTACTGATCCCAACGACGTCGATGCCGCCACGCAGACGATCACCGTAATGAACGAGCGAAGCGAGCACCATGTAGCCGCCATAGCTGCCGCCCATCACCACGACACGTTTGGCATCGAATTGCGGGTTCGCGGCGATCCATACCAGCAAGGCGCCAATATCCCGCACCGAATCCTCGCGCAGACGTCCGTTGTCGAGTTGAGTGAATGTGCGTCCGTAGCCCGTTGAGCCACGCACGTTCGGTTGAATCACGGCATACCCGAGCTCGTTAACGAGATACTGGATGTAGGGGCTGTAGCCCGGGCGTGACTGACCTTCCGGGCCGCCGTGGATGTCGATGACGACGGGATGGGGTCCATTGCCGCGCGGCGTGTACACGAAGGCCGGGATTTGCCGTGGCTGCTTACCGAGGCGATCCCACGTCGGATAACGTACGAGTTCTGCAGCTTGCCAGCGTTGTGTATCGACCGGACCCGACTCGCTACGAGTCCAACGCAGTGCTGCATCTTTGTCGATGTCGTAGCTCCATGCATCGCGTGGCGATGTTGCCGATTCGATGGTGAGACCGAGTTGGGTACCGCGTGCATCGAAACGTAGATTGGAGATGAGTCCCGCCGGTAAACCGCTCGGACGGCGGGTGGTGTTGCTACCGAGGTCGCGCAACTCGAGACGGCTGTAGCCGTCGACATTCGCAACGTAGGCGATGTACCGACCGCTAGGATCGACCTCGAAGTCGTCGATATCCCAAGGTAGATCGGCCGTCAGCGTGCGCGGCTTCGTATCGGCGAGATCGAGGTAGCGTAGTTGCAGAAACTCCTCGCCAAGATCAGCTGAGAACCACACCCCGCGGCCGTCTGCGGAGAAACGCGCACCACCGATACCACTTTTCGGCAACGGCAAACGGGCTGTCGTGCCCTTTGCGATATCGGCGATATGCAGATCGGCATCGGTGACGGATCGATAATCGAGCAGTAGCAAGCGCGTTCCATCCGGCGACCAATCGAGTGGCTGCCAGGTTTGGCCCTGTGAAGACACGACGAGGCGCGCTGATGTGGAATTAGCCACCTCAAGCACATAGACATCCTGATTGATGCCATTACGGGCATTACTTTGATACGCAAGGAAGCGACCATCGCGAGACCAGAGAGCGCCACCATGACGGGATTTTCCGTCAGTCAGCAGGCGGGTCGATCGCGTTTGCAAATCGTGCAGATAGAGCTGTGCGTTCTCATCACCACCGCGATCACGCGCGTAAAGAAATTGCGCAGGTGCCGCGGTCGGGTTGGCGAGCGCCAATGAAATGGGCTCCGCCTCGAAGGTGATCTGTTCGCGAGCAGCGAGCGGTCGTTCGACGCGATGGATTTGTTCGGCGTCGCCAAAGCGGGTGC
Organism: Steroidobacteraceae bacterium; assembly: GCA_023253235.1. Classification (GTDB taxonomy): domain Bacteria; phylum Pseudomonadota; class Gammaproteobacteria; order Steroidobacterales; family Steroidobacteraceae; genus UBA964. The sequence goes on along the minus strand of JALRHE010000041.1, from coordinate 2,182 downwards.
TGATCAACATGCTGCCATCGGGCAGAAAATCGCGGAAACTCGCGCTGCGTCCGGCCAGCCAGTTGTCGAGTGTTGCGGCAACGCGAGCCGAATGTGCCGGAACGCCGTCCAGCACCAGATTGCCGATTTCCTGGCGCGGTTGTGCAGAGGCCAGAGTGGTTGCGCATGCCAGCAGCAGTGCAATGTAACGGATGTTCATGTCTGATATGTTGCCGCACTCCGGGATATCCCTCCACGGCTTTTAGGAAGTGCCATGGCCGATGCGCGTTTGAAGAACAAATTGGATGCGGGTGAGTTCATCGTTGCGCCCGGTGTCTTCGACATGATTTCCACCATGCTGGCCGAGCGGGTCGGCTTCGATGCCGTTTATGCCTCGGGCTTTTGGCTGACGGCCTCTTATCTCGGTATTCCGGACGCTGGTCTTGCGACCTACACCGACATGCTTGCGCGAGTCAGCAAGGTCGTCGAGAAATCCTCGGCACCCGTCATCGCCGATGCCGACACAGGTTTCGGTGGCTTGCTCAACGTGCAGCATACGGTACGCGGCTACGAGCGCGCGGGCGTGAGCGCCATTCAAATCGAAGATCAGGAGTTTCCCAAGAAGTGCGGCCACACCCCGTACCGTCGCGTCATACCGATCGAAGACATGGTGGCCAAGATTCGGGTCGCCGTCGCTTCGCGCCAGGATCCGAACTTCCTGGTGATCGCTCGTACCGATGCCCGCACGGGACTCGGCTTCGATGAGGCGTTACGACGTGGGCAGGCTTACGCTGAAGCGGGTGCCGATGTCGTATTTGTCGAGTCGCTGCAATCAGAAGATGAGATGCGACGTGCTTGCGCCGGAATTCGCGCGCCATTGATCGCCAATATGTCTGATGGCGGCAAGACGCCCATTCGATCCAAGGCGGAGCTGCAGGCCCTCGGTTATCGCATGGCGATCTGGCCTGCGCTGGCTGCTCTTTCGGCGAGTGCGGCCATCGAGGGTGCCATGCGTCACCTCAAAGAAAAAGGCACCAGCGTTTCTCCGGAGGTGGCGTTGTTCGGTTTCGACGATTTTTGTCGCATGGTCGGCTTCGAAGAAGTGTGGGCTTTCGAGGAGCGCTGGAAAGACGTCCTCGACAAGAGAGCGTCTCCGTGATCACGTATGAAAACGGCATCCATGCGATCGATGCCGAGTATGTGCGGCCCAGGCTTGATGCGGTGCATCTTGTCGTCCACGAGGGGCGTGCAGCCTTTGTAGAGACGGGCACCTCTCGTTCGGTGCCGCGTCTACTCGCTGCACTGGCGTCTCTGGGCTTGTCTCGTGATGCGGTCGATTGGGTGTTCATCACGCACGTGCATCTCGACCATGCGGGCGGTGCGGGTCAGCTGATGCAAGCCCTGCCCAACGCGAAGGCCGTGCTGCATCCTCGGGGTGCGCCGCACATGATCGACCCGCGAAAGCTTGTCGATGCCTCCATCGCAGTCTACGGTGCTGACGCTTTTGCCGAGTTATATGGAGAGATCGTACCCATCGCAAGCGAGCGCGTCGTGTCGACCGAGCCCGGCCAACGTTTTTCTTTGGCGGGTCGCGATTTTGAGATCCTGCATACACCCGGGCATGCGATGCACCATCAGGTTTTCTTTGATCACTATGCCAAAGCCGTATTCACCGGCGATACCTTCGGGCTTTCTTATCGCGAGTTCGATGTCGACGGTCGTGCATTTGTCTTTCCGACCACGACCCCGACGCAGTTCGACCCGGATCAGCTCATCGACTCGATCCACCGGATACTCGCCTTGCAACCACGAGCGGCCTACTTCACCCATTACGGTGAAGTTCGCGACCTGCCGCGTCTCGCAGTCGCTCTTGAACGCATGACTCGTGCCTTTGCCGAGGCGGCACGGGAAGAGGCAGCTGATGTCGAGCTCGAAAGCGGTCTTCGCGATCGACTGCTGCATCGCATCAGCCGGATTTTGCAAGTCGAGCTGCAGGCGCATGGTTGCACGCTGACGACACAACGAATCGACGAATTACTGGGCCTCGACATGGGCTTGAATGTCGATGGTCTGATCGCCTGGCTCGCGCGAAACCCGGTTGCTAGGCAAGCCGTTGCCAAAGGAAACGCATCATGACTTTCAAGGCGTATCGCATTCACGAAATCGACAAGAAAATCGTCGCTCGCTTCGAGCAATTGACGCT
>JALRHE010000393.1 GCA_023253235.1 Steroidobacteraceae bacterium | reverse complement strand
GATGTTGAAGGCGGCTACCGCGACGATCAGCATCAGGATGATGCCCATCATCGTTTTCTCGATACGGATCGCGCGAAAATAATTAGCGTGCTCCTGCGTCCAGTCGCGAACGGTGAGCCCCTCACTCAAGCGAGTCGCTATCTCTCGACTGACGCTCGGAGCGACCATCGGGTCGACAAAATGCAATTGGAGACCCCGTGCACGCGGATCACCGGCTGCGAGTGCGGCTACATCGTCGATATGCGCGAATGCCAACGAGCCATCGTGATCGTGCAGGCCAGCTTCGAAAAGACCCGCCACCCGAAACTCGCGTAACCGCGGCGTCGGCGTGCCAGCCTCATCCACACCCGGCACGAGCAAGGTCACCGAGTCATCGACCGTCACGCCTAGCAATCGCGCGAGCACGCTGCCCAAGATCACCCGATCGGAACCGGCCTCGAGATCGAGTAGCTTGCCTTGGATGACAGCCGCGGCGGCGTCGGACACCTCGGGTTCGAAACGCGGATCGATGCCGCGCAAACGCAGGGGCAACATCTCTGGCTGTCGTAGCCCGAGCGCCTGCAATTCGACATAAGGAGCGAGCCCATCGATCTTCGGCTCCTGGCGGAGTGTCTCGGCCAGCCGGTTCCACTCATCGCCCGAGAGGGGCTTATCGCTGATGTTCATGACCCGGGCATGGGTCGACAAGGACAGCAAACGATCCCGCAACTCTCCCTCGAAGCCGTTCATGACCGAGAGGATGACGATCAGGGCAGCCACGCCCACGCACACCCCGATCAGCGATACCCAGGTGATGAACGAGACGAAGAATTTTCGCGTTCGTGAGCGCACGTAGCGCAGGCCGACGAACAACGATAGGGGCTGGGACATCAGGGTGGGGATTTAACCACATCACAGGGCTTGCCTCCCCGGGGCGGGCCTGTAAGCTTGCGCGCCCATGCCAACCGGGCTACTGAAATCACGGACCCCCGATGCCAGTCGCCCCGAGGTGCACTGGTCCGGCCTGCACGCGAGCGCGACCGCCCTCGCGATCGCCGAGGCCGCAGCTCGCGATGATCGTCCGTGGATCATCATCGAGGCCGATAGCCGCAGCGCCGAGCGACGGCGCGCCGAACTCGCCTTCTTCGCGCCCGCTGGCCTGCCACTGCTGAGCCTGCCCGACTGGGAAGTGCTGCCCTACGACGTCTTCTCGCCGCACCCGGATATCACCTCGGAGCGCCTGCTCGCCCTCGCCGAGTTGCCGCAAGCGCGTCGTGGTGTGTTGATCGTGAGCGTCGATACGCTACTGCAGCGCCTGCCACCTAAGCCCTATGTGGCCGGTCGCAGCTTCTCGCTCTCGGTCGGTGACACGCTGGCACTCGACGCGTTCAAGTTGCGGTTGACCGAAGCGGGTTATTGCAGCGTCAGCCAAGTGACCGACCCGGGTGACTTCGCCTTGCGCGGCTCGCTGCTCGATGTGTACCCGATGGGCACGACGAGCCCGCTGCGCATCGACCTCTTTGACGACGAGATCGAAGCGATCCGACGTTTTGATCCGCAGACGCAGCGCTCCGGGGAATCACTCACCTCGGTGCGTCTGCTGCCCGCTCGCGAAATCCCGCTCGATGGCGATTCGGTGCGCGCCTTCCGACGCCGCTACCGTACGCGCTTCGAGGGTGACCCCACCCGTAGCGCCATCTATCGCGGCGTGTCGGATGGGATGGCACCGGCGGGAATCGAGTTTTATCTGCCGCTTTTCTTTGAAGAAACGGCCACGTTGTTTGACTACTTACCCGCAGGTGCCGTCATCGTCGATGCCACCTTCGGGCTCGAGACCGTGATCGGCCGTAGCTGGGAAGCGCTGCGAGCGCGCTACGACGATCGCTGCGGCGACATCGAACGCCCGCTGCTCAAGCCCGACGAGCTGTTCATCGACGAAGCGACTGTCCTAGCCGCCTGCCACAGTCACCCGCGCGTCACGATCGACACCTTTGCTCGCGATGACGAGAGCAGTCTTGGCACCCATGCGCCGCGCGAACTGCGTATTGATGCCCGGGCCGAGCGCCCACTAGCCCCGCTGAAAGATTTTCTCGATGGCTATCCGGGACGCGTCCTGCTGGCCGCCGATTCGCCAGGTCGTCGCGAAGTGCTCGGCGAATTGCTGCGAGGGGCATCACTACGCGCCAAGCTCGTGGATGGCTGGCAGGCGTTTCTCGAGAGCGATGCAACGCTTGCAATCACGATCGCACCAGAGCTCGCCGGTCTCGCCCTCGATTCGCCGCCGCTGACGATCCTTTCCGAGTCGCAGCTCTTTGGTCAGCGGGCGCGACAGGAACGCCGTCGGCGTAAAGTCACTGCCGACCCGAATGCCATCCTGCGCGATCTGCAATCGCTCTCAGCGGGTGCGCCGGTCGTCCACGAGGAATACGGCGTTGGCCGCTACGTCGGACTGCAGATCATGGAGGTCGGTGGCCAGAGTGGCGAGTTTTTGGTGCTCGAGTATCACGGCGGTGATCGTCTCTACGTGCCCGTGCATTCGCTGCACCTCGTCAGTCGCTACTCGGGTGCGGCACCCGAGAGCGCTCCACTGCATCGACTCGGCACGGATCAATGGAGCAAGGCGCGCAAGCGTGCCGCCGAAAAAGTACGCGATGTCGCCGCCGAGTTGCTCGATCTCTACGCACAGCGCAAAGCGCGTCGCGGTATTCGACTCGCTTCGAAGGATCTGGAGTACCAGGCTTTCGCGAATGCGTTCCCGTTTGAGGAAACTGCCGATCAGGCCGAGGCCATTGGCAAGGTGATCGCCGATCTCGATGCCGAGCAACCGATGGATCGTATCGTCTGTGGCGACGTCGGCTTCGGCAAGACGGAGGTGGCGATGCGGGCCGCTTTCGTGGCGGTGCAGGCCGGCAAGCAAGTCGCCGTGCTCGTACCGACCACCCTGCTCGCCCAACAGCACGCTGCCAACTTCGCGGATCGATTTGCCGATTGGCCCGTGCGCATCGAATCGCTGTCACGCTTCCGCTCGGCCAAAGAAACGACGGCAGTGCTTGAGGCCGTCGAGAAAGGCACCGTCGATATCGTCATCGCCACGCACCGACTGCTGCACGCGAACGCCCGCTTCAAGGATTTGGGTCTCATCATCGTCGATGAGGAACATCGCTTCGGCGTGCGCGACAAGGAAAGGCTCAAGGCCTTGCGGGCCGAAGTTCACGTTCTCACGCTGACGGCAACGCCGATCCCCCGCACTTTGAACATGGCGCTTGGCGGTCTGCGCGAGTTGTCGTTGATCGCAACGCCGCCCGCGGAGCGCCTGGCCATCAAGACCTTCGTCACCGAGTGGAGTGACAGCACCATCCGCGAGGCGATCCTGCGCGAGATGCGTCGCGGTGGCCAAGCCTACTTCGTACATAACGAAGTCAAAGATATTGAGAAGGTGGCAGCCGATCTGGCCAAGCTCGTGCCGGAGGCCAACATCCGCGTGGGCCATGGTCAGATGCGCGAACGCGAGCTCGAAGCATTGATGGTGGATTTCTACCACCGCCGATTCGACATCCTGGTCTGCACGACCATCATCGAGAGCGGCATCGACGTACCGAGCGCCAATACCATCATCATCGACCGCGCAGATCGTTTTGGTCTTGCGCAGCTGCACCAGATGCGAGGTCGCGTAGGTCGATCCCATCATCGGGCTTATGCATATCTGCTGATCCCATCGCGCAAGGCGCTCACGGGTGACGCCTTGAAACGCCTCGAGGCACTCGAATCACTAGAAGATCTCGGCGCGGGCTTCGTGCTGGCAACCCACGATCTGGAGATTCGTGGCGCCGGCGAGCTGTTGGGTGAAGAGCAAAGCGGCGAGATGACCGAGGTTGGTTTGACCATGTACCTCGACATGCTCGATCGCGCCGTCAAAGCCATGAAGAACGGCAAAAAGATCGATCTCGAAGCGCCACTTGCCAGCGCCTCCGAGGTCGAACTGCGCGTGCCCGCCCTGCTCCCCGAAGATTACGTGGCGGATGTGCACGTGCGACTCGCGCTCTACAAGCGCATCGCGGCCGCACCCGATGAAACCGCGCTTGAGGAGCTCACTGCCGAGCTCGTCGATCGTTTCGGGCCTCTGCCTGCTCAAACGCAGAACTTGCTGCGCACCGCGCGTATCCGGCTGCTGACACGCCAGCTCGGCGTCCGTCGACTCGACTTCGGCGCGCACGGCGGATATTTACTTTTCGAGACCGATAACCGTATCGATCCGGCTGCCGTGATCCGCTTGATCCAGGATCGCTCGCGCGAGTACAAGCTCGAGGGCCCGCTCAAACTGCGGGTGTCTCGCGAGCTCGACGACGAACTCGAACGCTTCGACTTCGTGACGGCGCTGCTGCAACGACTCACCAGCAATAAATAGGCTGGGTTAAGATCTCTCTATGCGTGATTTCATCCGACGCGGGCTAGTCTGGCTGCTCTCGAGCGCGGGCTTGCTGGCACTCTCGCCGATCGGGCTCGCCCAACCGGCGAGCACGGCGAGTGCGTATACGGTCGAAGTGATCGTCTTTCGCAACAATGGGCCGCGCGAAGCCGGCATCGGCGGCATCCCACCCCTGCGCGGTGCCGAAGAATCCGACACCCCGCCTGCAGCCGCGCAGATCGGGCGATTTATCTCAGCGACACCAGCGACACGGTTGCGCCTAACAGGTCTTCGTCAAAAGATGTCTGCGGGTGGCTATCGCATTCTGGCCCACGCAGGTTGGACCCAAACCGCGAGCAGCTGGGGTAGCCGCAGCGGTATTCCCTTGGAGACGCTCGGTGTCGCGGCACCCGGGCTCTCGGGCAACTTTCTGCTCGAGCGTGGCTCATTGCTGCACTTTGGGATGAATCTGCGGTACCAACCGGATGAGTCGACGGTACACGAGCTCAGCGAACTGCGCCGCGTGCGCTTCGAAGAACGCCACTACTACGATCACCCGGGCATCGGCGTGATCGCGGTCGTCACCTCTGCCGCGAAACCCTAAACAGTCGCTGTTTCCTTAGCCTAGCTTGAGCTCAGGCGGCTGCACACAACGCTCGAGCGTGCGTTGTGCCGCGTGCCACTCCGGCGTCGTACGCAACGAGGCGTAAGTCAGCGTACCTTTGCCGTGCAATCTCACACGACGCAAGGCGGCCGCAGCATCGAGAGGCACTTTGAGGCCATCGAGTACAGCCTCTGCACTCGGTCGGTGATTGCAGACCGGCAAGACATCGCAACCGGCTGCGAGGGCTTTTTCCGCTCGCTCAACGATGCCGCCCACAGCCGCCGCCCCCGCCATCGACAAGTCGTCGGCGAACACGACGCCACCAAAATCGAGGTCGCCCCGAAGTACCCCACGGATCCAGCGAGCCGACGCACTCGCCGGTACGTCGTCGATCTGGGGATACAACACATGCGCCACCATCACGCCTGCAAGCCCGTTGGCGATGAGGACGCGATACGGTGCGATATCCTCGTCCAGATCGACAAGTTCACGTCGGTCGATCGGCAACGCATGGTGAGAGTCTGCGACGA
>JALRHE010000344.1 GCA_023253235.1 Steroidobacteraceae bacterium | reverse complement strand
TCAGCAAAGCGGAGTCACGACCTTGCGCCGCTGCAGCCAGATCCTGCAGATACGGGACGATGTTGTTCGCAAGATCCGGAGCGGCGGCCTCGGGCCAAACGATGAGCGGCGTGCCGAGCGCCTGCAAAGTCAGATCGCGATAACGCGCAAGCGTGGCATCGCGGTTGGTCGCCAACCACTTTTGATCCTGTGATACGGCGCCCTGCACGATGGCAACCTCAACGGCATCACCCTGTGGCTTCGTCCACTCGTGCGACTTCAAACCATAGCCACCGAGCCAAGGCAGCACGAGAACCGCCAACGCCAAAGCTCGCTCACGCGGTGAGCCAAACCAAAGCGTCACGAGCGCGCCGGCGCCGAGCAGCAATAGCCAGGACACCAGCGGTACGCCACCGACCGGCGCGTAAGCGGCAAGCCAGGCATCCGTCTGCGAATAGCCGAGAGAGAGCCAGCCGAAACCCGACAGGAACCATCCGCGCACCCACTCGAGCAGCATCCAAGCTGCCGGCAAGCCCACGACCCAGCGCCAGACGCCCCTCGCGGGCAGCCATCGCGCCGCCACATAGCCAAGCACCGCGCCGTAACACGCCATGATGGCCACGAGCGCAGCCATTAGGGACAGCGCCAGCCACACCGGTGCCTGACCGAAACCGTGAATGCTGATGTAGAGCCAATAGGTACCGGCACCAAAAGTGCCGACGCCGAACAGGAAGCCCGTCAATGCTGCCGTGCGTGGCGCTTGACCCTGCCAAAGAAAAAACAGCACCGCTGGCGACAAGATCGCCAGAGGCCAATAACCAAACGGAGCGAACGCCAACGCGAGCGCGGCACCCGCAACGAGTGCCGACGTCAGCGTGAACGCGCTGGATCGCGCCAAATTCAGTCGCGCTCCCCTTCTCGATCGGCTGCAGCGACGTCGCTCGGCATGATCACCTTCAGGGTGTCGACCCGGCGACGATCGGCGCGGACCACTCGAAACTCGACGCCCTCGATGAATGCCGTCTCACCGCGTCGCGGCATGTGACCGAGCTGCTTCATCACGAGGCCCGCCACCGTGTCGAACTCCTCATCCGACCACTCGAGACCGAAGAATTCGTTGAACTCCTCGATCGGCGTAGCGCCTCGCACGAGATACTGACGATCGGCTTCCTGACGAATGTTCTGGTCTTCTTCGACGTCGAACTCGTCATCGATGTCGCCGACGATCTGCTCGATGGCATCCTCGATGGTGACGAGACCGGCAACGCCGCCGTACTCATCGACGACGATGGCCATGTGGTTTCGATTTCGACGGAACTCTTTGAGAAGAACGTTGACCCGCTTGGACTCGGGTACGACCACCACAGGCCGCATGCACTCACGCATGTCGAAATTCGCTTCGTCGCCGCTTGCGAATACCCGCAGAACGTCCTTGGCAAGCAGGATCCCAACAACGTCGTCACGATCGTCGTCGATGACGGGATAACGTGAGTGACCGGACTCCACGATGATGGGTAGCAAACTCTCCGCTGCTTCGTCACGGCGCACCGCCACCATCTGCGAGCGCGGCACCATGATGTCGCGCACCTGCAGGTCGGCCACCTCGAGCACGCCCTCGAGCATTTGCAACGCGTCAGCATCGATCAGGCCGCGCTCTAGCGCCTGACGCAGCTGCACGTTCAGATCGGCCAGATCCTGAGCTTCGCCCGAGAGAGATTTGGCAACGCGGCGTATCCAAGCGAACACACCGGGTTTGGCGGATGTCATCGTAGCTCCAGCAGTAGGTGATTCATTTTTCGATGGATCGATATGGATCGTCGATGCCGAAGGTCTTCAGCAGTTGTCGCTCTCGACGCTCCATACGCAGTGCGTCGGCATCGTGCTCATGGTCGTATCCCTGCAAGTGCAGGCAACCGTGCACGATCAGATGCGCGTAGTGATGAGCCATCGGCTTGGACTGTTCCTTGGCTTCACGCGCCACGACCGGCGCACACAACACAAGGTCACCGACGAGGCGCGGCTCCTTGGAGCGGCGCGTCGCACGCACGGCGCTCGAGAGCTCCGGCATGACGAGAGGCGGAAACGACAAGACGTTGGTGGCGTAGTCACGACCGCGCCACAACAAATTAAGGCGACGCCCCTCTGCAGCACCCACGAACCGGATCACGAGGCTCGCCCCTGCGCCCCGTGTACCGAATGCCGCACGCGCCCAACGCCGGATGGCAACCGAGCTCACGAGCGTCTTTTTCGTCAGATTTTGGATGTCGACCGCGAGCGGTTTGATCACGTGTCGCGGGCCTCGTAAGCCTGCACGATGCGCTGGACGAGCGGATGCCGCACCACATCGCGTGCTTCGAAAAACTGGAAGGCAACACCGTGCACCCCGTGCAGCACGTCGATGGCATGACGCAAGCCCGAAGGCTTGCCAGGCGGCAAGTCGGTCTGGGTGGGATCGCCCGTCACCACGGCACGCGAACCGAATCCGATGCGCGTGAGGAACATCTTCATCTGCTCGATCGTCGTGTTTTGCGCCTCATCGAGGATGATGAACGAATCGTTCAGTGATCGGCCTCGCATGAAGGCCAGCGGCGCCACCTCGATCACGTTGCGTTCGATGAGCTTGGCCACTCGATCGAAGCCCATCATTTCGTAGAGTGCGTCGTACATGGGGCGCAGATACGGATCGACCTTCTGCGTGAGGTCACCCGGCAGAAAGCCGAGCCGCTCGCCCGCTTCGACGGCCGGACGCACGAGGACGATGCGACGTACCCGATCGGACTGCAAAGCCTCGACCGCACAGGCGACGGCGAGATAAGTCTTGCCAGTGCCGGCGGGACCCACCCCGAAGGTGAGATCGTTCTGACGGACGCGCTTCAAATATTCGCGCTGATTCGCGCCACGAGCCCGAATGGTGCCGCGCAAGGTACGCAGACCCGTGTCGGCCTGCTCGTCCGTCGCGGCTGCATCGACGACAGCCGCATCGCTTGCCGCACGGCCGGCGGCTGGTGCCGGCTCATCTACAGGCCGATCATGATCGCGCAGCGCCAAGTGCACGGCTTCGGGCGTGATGTCTTCGGTGCGAGTCAGACGAAACAATTCACCGAGTAACGATTCGGCCACAGCCGCCTTCTGCCCCTGCACTCGAAACACGCTGCCGCGACGGCGAACCTCGACTCCGAGCCGAGACTCGATCAGGCGCAGATTTTCGTCGAGTGGGCCACACAGGTTGGCAAGACGCTCGTTGTCAGGTGGCTCCAAAGAAAATTCGCGGGACGCTCCCGGCGGAATCGAGTCAGGCACGTCGAGCCTCGGCCGCTTGGATGCGACCGCGCAGCGAGTGCGCCTTGGCTTCGGTGATCTGCACGTCGACGAAGTGACCGATGAGATCCGCGGGACCCGGGAAGTTCACCCAACGATTGTCTTCGGTACGGCCTGCGAGTTCGGTTTGATCCTTGCGCGACGGACGCTCGACCAACACGCGCTGGATGCTGCCGACCATACGACGATTGCGCGCTTGCGAATGCTCTTCGAGTAGCGCCTGCAAGCGGGCCAAACGCGCCTGCTTCTCCTCGTGCGGAACATCGTCCGGCAGCGCGGCCGCGGGCGTGCCAGGACGACGGCTGTAGAGAAAGCTGAATGACTGGTCGATTTCGAGATCACGGACGAGCTTCATCGTAGCCTCGAAGTCGCGCTCGGTTTCGCCGGGGAATCCGACGATGAAGTCGGAGGTGACCGAGATGTCGGGACGCACTTCGCGCAGCTTGCGGATCTTGTCCTTGAATTCGAGTGCCGTATAACCGCGCTTCATCATGGCGAGTACGCGATCGGACCCCGACTGCACCGGCAGGTGCAGATGGTTCGCCAGCGCAGGCACGTTCGCATACGCCTCGATCAAGCTATCGTCGAACTCGAGCGGATGCGACGTGGTGAAACGAATACGTTCGATACCCTCGATCGCGGCGACGTGGTGGATGAGCGTCGCGAGATCGGCGAGAACGCCATCGTCCATCGGACCGCGATACGCATTCACATTCTGGCCAAGCAGAGTCACCTCGCGCACGCCTTGTGCGGCGAGCCCGCGCACTTCTTCGAGCACCGACTCGAAAGGACGGCTGATCTCATCGCCGCGGGTGTAGGGAACGACACAAAAACTGCAGTACTTGCTGCAGCCTTCCATGATCGACACGAAGGCCGTCGCCCCTTCGGCTCTCGGAGCCGGCAACTGGTCGAATTTTTCGATCTCCGGAAAACTGACGTCGACGACGGCTCGGCGACCGCTGCGCAATTCGCCGAGCATCTCGGGCAAGCGATGGACCGTCTGCGGTCCGAAGACGAGGTCGACCTGGGGAGCGGCCTTGACGAGCGTTTCGCCCTCTTGGCTTGCGACACACCCACCGACGCCGATCACCACGCCGGGCTTGGCGTCTTTGAGCAACTTCCATTCGCCAAGCAAAGAAAAGACCTTCGACTCGGCCTTCTCGCGCACCGAGCAGGTGTTGACCAAGAGAATATCGGCTTGCGCCGGATCGTCGGTGGGCTCCATGCCCTCAGCTGCCGCGAGTACGTCCCCCATGCGGGAGGAGTCGTACTCGTTCATTTGGCAACCGTACGTCTTGATGTAGTAGCGACTCGGCACTTTAGAACGGGATGTCGTCATCGAAATCGTCTTTCTCGGTGCTGCTGCGCACCGGCTCCGAGTAACCGTCATCGTCCGCGCGAGCGCCGCCACGAGCGCCACCGCCGGACATGCCACCGCTCGAGCCGCCGCGACCTGCGCTACCGAGCATTTGCATTTCGTTACCGACGATCTCGGTGGTGTAGCGATCGTTGCCTTGCTTGTCTTGCCACTTGCGGGTGCGCAGCCGGCCTTCGATGTATACCTGCGAGCCTTTGCGCAGATACTCGCCGGCGATCTCCGCGAGGCGACCGAACAGCGCCACGCTATGCCATTCCGTTTGCTCTTTCATTTCACCGGACTGTTTGTCCTTCCAGCTTTCGCTAGTGGCGATACGCAGATTGCAGACGGTCATGCCCGAGGGCATGGCCTTGGTATCCGGGTCCTGGCCCAGATTACCGACGAGAATGACTTTGTTGATGCCGCGCGCCATGTTGAGTCCTGCCTAGTGTGCCCTCTATTTGGGGTCGCCGGGGGGCGACCCAAGGGGGACTTTTCCGAAAAGGGACGTCATTTTAGCCGCCCCCCGAGGGTGGTGCACCGCAAAAATCTCGGTAATTCACCGACTTAAGCCCCGGGCAGCCCGGCCCGGGGGTAGACTAGTCGGCTGTTTTCCCGCCACAACGACCTCTGCAGCCCCATCATGGCCTTCATCCGCATCCGCGGCGCCCGCAGCCACAACCTTCGTAACCTCGACGTCGACATTCCCCGCGATCGGCTCGTGGTCGTGACGGGCCTGTCGGGCTCGGGCAAATCGACGCTCGCCTTCGATACGCTGTACGCCGAAGGACAGCGTCGATACGTAGAGTCACTGTCGGCCTACGCCCGGCAGTTTCTCTCGATGATGGAAAAGCCGGATGTCGACCACATCGAAGGGCTATCCCCCGCCATCGCCATCGAGCAAAAAGCGGCCTCCCACAATCCGCGCTCGACGGTCGGCACGGTCACCGAGATCCACGACTATCTGCGATTGCTCTATGCGCGAGCCGGCGTGCCGCGTTGCCCTGAGCACGGCGTATCGCTCGAAGCGCAGACGGTCAGCCAGATGGTCGATCAGATTCTGCGACTCGAGGAAGGGACGGCGATCCTGCTGCTTGCACCCCTCATCGAAGATCGCAAGGGCGAGCACGAGAGCGTGTTGCGCGATCTGCAGACCCAAGGATTCGTACGCGCCCGCATCGACGGTCGGGTGTACGAGCTCGACGCTGCGCCGACGCTCGACGCGCGACGCAAACATCGCATCGAAGCCGTGGTGGATCGACTCAAGGTACGCCCCGATGCAACCCAGCGCATCGCAGAATCGTTGGAAACGGCGCTGCGCCTGTCGGGCGGAACGGCGAGCGTCTTGCGCATGGACGACACGCAGGGCAAGACGGGCATGTTGTTCTCCAACCGCCATGCCTGCCCGAGTTGTGGATATGCCGTGCCGCTGCTCGAGCCGAAAATGTTCTCTTTCAACAGTCCGGCGGGCGCTTGCCCCGGATGCGATGGGCTCGGTCAGCAGGAATTCTTTGATCCGACACGGGTCGCCGCCTTTCCACACCTGTCGTTGGCGGGCGGCGCGATCCGCGGCTGGGATCGACAGAATGCGCACTATCTGCAACTGATCAGCACACTCGCGACGCATTACGGATTCGACATCGAAGAGCCCTGGCAGGAACTACCCGCGCGGGTACGAGATATCCTGCTCTACGGCAGCGGCGAGGAAGAGATCGAGTTCATCTACGGGATCGGTCGCAGCAAACGCTCGATCCGCAAACATCCGTTCGAGGGCATGCTGCGCAACATCGAGCGACGCTATCGCGAAACGGACTCACCGGCCGTGCGCGAAGAACTCG
>JALRHE010000342.1 GCA_023253235.1 Steroidobacteraceae bacterium | reverse complement strand
TGCGCCAACAGCGCCATCATTTCCTTGAAATCCAGTTGCGCCAGTTGCACCGTCACGACGAGGATCCAGAAGGTAGAGCGAACGTAGGACGGCAACGCGGCCCAGGTATTGAGGATGAAGTCGGTCACTGCCCTGCCCCCTCGGCGGCGCGACGCGCAATCACCGTTTGCTGCAAGGCCGGGCTGCGACGCAGCACGGCGTCGATCGAGTACATCGGCACATCGAGCTCGCCGATGTCGAGATCCGCAGAGCCACTGACGGCGGCGATCGCCGGAATATGCTGAGTCACGATGACTGCAGGAGCCGCTGAGCCCGATGCGCTCGCCACGAGCGTTTGCAGCTCGCTGCGAACATCTTCGGAACTCTCCTGCTCGAAGCCCGACAGCTCCAGCAGGTTGCCGAGTACGCGAAGCACCTTCCAAGCCGGTCGCGCTTCACCCGGCAACTTCGAGACCGCCGCTTGCGATTGCCAGCGACCATCGAGATTGACGTAGCTTCCCGAAGTTTCGGCAAAACTGCCGATCGGCAACAGCACATGGGCGCGCGCCAACAATTCCTCGGAAGCGTACGGGGTCAACGCGACTACACACGCTGCCGAATCGAATGCCGACTCGGCGACGGCCGGAGCCGCTAAATCATGCTGCGGTTCGATGGCACCGACGAGCAGATAAGCCCGCTGCGGCGACTCAAGCATCGCACTCGCGTTGAGACCTATCGTCGCCGCGGCGGATCCACCGGCGACGCGATGCGGCAAAGCACCGGCGATCGAGGCACCAGCAGCATTACCACCTTCGGCCAGCACACCAACGGTGGCACTCGCAACGCGCGCGATCTCAACGGCCAACGAGCGCAAATCCGCCCAGGCAGGGTGACGCAACGCGAGAGCACCGAGCCACACGACTCGCTTCGAGCCAGCCAGCAAGGCCTCGGCTGCAGCGCGCTGCTCGTTCGTCGGCGCTACGCCGCGCAGCAGGGTCGTGTAGGCATCGCCGACCTGCACACCGGTCTTCTCGATGACAGCGGCGAGCACGCCCGCCAACTGCTGCGCCCAATGCGCAGGTTCAGACGCAATCTGGACAGCGACCGGAAAACGATATTCGCGAACGACGGCGTCGACAAATGCGACTCTCGCGCCCGCCTTGACGGCCGCTTTGCGCAGTCGATGCGCGAGCAACGGCAATTCGGCACGCAGATTCGAACCAATGACGAGCGCAGCGGATACGGCGTCGACCTCGGCGATGGGCATGCCTAGAGCAGGCTGTTTCGCATCGGCAGCCGCATCGCGGAAATCGCGCTGTCGCAGACGATGATCGACATTCGACGAACCCAAGGCACGCGTGAGCTTGGCGGCGAGGTAAGCCTCTTCCGTCGTGGAAGACGGATGGATCAAGGTGCCAAGGTTGTGACCAGCAGCCTTCAGACCGCGAGCAGCCGCCTGTAGCGCGACTTCCCACGACACTTCCTGCCATTGCCCCGCCTGCTTGAGCATCGGCTTAGTGAGCCGATCGTCAGCGTGTACACCTTCGTAGCTGTAGCGATCACGATCCGAGATCCAAGTCTCGTTGATGTCGTCATTCGCGCGCGGCACCACGCGCTTCAGCTTGCCACGCAGCACGTGTCCGAAGAGGTTACTGCCGAGGCCATCGTGCGGCGCCACAAGGGGCACCTGCGACATTTCCCATGAACGTCCCTGATAGCGGAACGGCTTGGAGTTCAACGCTCCGACCGGGCACAAATCGATGATGTTGCCCGAGAGCTCGTGATCGACACTTTTTTCGATGTAGGTGCCGATCTCCATATTCTCGCCACGACCGGTCGTGCCGAGCTCCGGAATACCGGCAATCTCCTGACCGAAGCGGACGCAGCGCGTGCAATGGATGCAACGCGTCATGTCGGTAGAGACGAGCGGACCGAGATTTTTGTCTTTCACGACGCGCTTGCGCTCGTTGAAGCGTGCGATATCGCGACCGAAACCCATCGCAAGATCCTGCAACTCGCATTCACCACCCTGGTCACAAATCGGGCAATCGAGCGGGTGATTGATGAGCAGGAATTCCATCGTCGCTTTTTGCGCACCGATGGCGACCTTCGACTTGGTGAAGATCTTCATGCCTTCGGCCACAGGCGTCGCACAGGCCGGCAAGGGCTTCGGCGCCTTTTCGACTTCAACGAGGCACATGCGGCAGTTCGCCGCTACCGGCAACTTGTCGTGGTAACAGAAACGCGGCACGTACGCGTCATGCGCGTCCGTGACATGAATGATCATCGCGCCCTTACGCGCCTTGACCGGCTTGCCGTCAACTTCGACGTTGACGAGATCGTCCTGCGGATTCGCTGCCATCTTCCCGCGCGCGGCTTACGCCGCCTCCTTGGTTCCATCCACGAGGCTGCGGCCACCGTGCTGGATCATGTACTCGAATTCATGACGGAATTTCGTGACGAAACTCTGCACTGGCCAAGCCGCCGCATCACCCAACGCGCAGATGGTGTGTCCTTCGATGCGGTTGGCGACGTCGATCAACAACTGCAGATCTTCCATGCGACCTTGACCTGCCACGATGCGCTTGAGCACGCGGTTCAACCAACCGGTACCCTCTCGACATGGCGTGCATTGACCGCACGACTCCGACTTGTAGAAGCGCGAAATACGCTCGAGTGCGCGCACCATGCAGGTCGTTTCATCCATGACGATCACGGCGGCCGAACCCACCGACGATCCGACTGCACGCAGCGAGTCGTAATCCATGTTGACGCCCATCATGACGTCGCCAGGAACGACCTTGACCGAAGAGCCGCCAGGAATGACGGCCTTCAACTTACGTCC
>JALRHE010000330.1 GCA_023253235.1 Steroidobacteraceae bacterium | reverse complement strand
CGATTTCATCGTCTCCGCCTTGGGCTCCAACGTTCGCAACGATCCTTCCAATACGCCGGAGCTCGTCGACTACGGCGGCGTTCGTCGCTTGGCGGAAAAAGCGGCTGAGTCAAAGATCCGTCACTTTGTGCTCGTATCCTCGATGGGGGCGACCCATCGCGATCATCCGCTCAATCGGATGTACTCGAACATCTTGACCTGGAAGCTCAAGGGTGAAGATGCGCTGAGAGCCTCCGGCGTTCCCTACACGATCGTGCGACCGGGTGGCCTGACCGAAGCACGTGGCGGAGAGTTCCTGCCGACGATGATGCAAGGTGATGACCTATCACGGCAAGGACGTATCGCACGGGCTGATGTCGCCGCGATCGCCGTCGCTGCACTCGACCGTCCCGAGGCGATGAACAAAACCTTTGAAGTCATCGCGAGCGATGCGACAGGCCAACCGGACTGGGCGACTCTCTTCGGGAGCTTGAACGCCGATGCAAAATGAAACGGCGCTGCAACGCCAGTTGTCGCGCTTCGCGAAGGTAGAGCCACGCGAAACAGCCGCGGTGGTCGCCGCGTTCTGTCTGTTTTTTTTCGTGCTGGGCAGCTATTTCGCTGTTCGCCCCGTTCGCGAGACTGTAGCGACTCTGCTTGGTCGTGATCGCGTCGCAGATCTGTGGCTATACACGGCGCTATTCGCGATCCTGATCGTGCCGCTGTATGGCTGGCTCATCGCCCGCTTCCGTCGCAGTATTTTGCTTCCGTGGGTTTACGGAACGGTCGCTGTCATTCTCGGTGTCATCGGTTTCAACATCCAGATGGACGAATCCAATCTGCGAGTTGGCACTTTCTTCTACGTCTGGATCAGCGTACTCAACTTGATGCTGGTCTCGGTTTTCTGGAGTTTCTTGCTCGAGATGTTTTCGGCCGAGCAGACCAAGCGCCTGTTCGGATTCATTGCTGCAGGCGGAACGTTTGGCGCCTTGGTCGGCCCTTTGATCGCGCGCCTGTTGGTCGACTCGATCGGTAACTCGGGCGTTCTATATGTGGGCTCGGTCGGATTCTTAGGTGCTATCGTCTGTCAGCGCATTTTGATCGGTATCTGGAATCGAGAGCGCAGCGAGCGCATGGCTGGTACGCCAGATGGATCCGCCGTCGCTGCCGACGCGGGGCTTGGCGGCAATCCTTTCGCCGGCATTTTCATCGTGCTCCGATCTCCCTATCTTTTAGGTATCGCCTCTTTCGTCGTGTTGTTGTCGGCAGTCAACACATTCCTCTACTTCGAACAGCTACGCATCGTCACCGAGACCTTCGAAGATACGACTCGTCGAACTGAGGTCTTCGCCACCATCGATTTCATCGTGCAGTCGCTGACGATTTTTTCGCAGTTGTTTCTCACAGGCCGTATCGCATCAAAGCTCGGTGTTCGAACTTTGCTCACCTTTGTGCCCGTGTTGATGGCGATCGGATTCCTCTTGCTCTTGATCTTCAATGTATTTGGCATGATCGCGGCGCTTCTGATACTGCGACGCTGGGGTGAGTACGCGTTCATTCGACCGGGCCGCGAGATGCTTTGGGGTTCGCTCGATACCGAATCCAAATACAAAGCTAAGAGTTTCATCGACGTACCCGTATACCGCGCCGCCGATTATGTGGGCGCTCAGGCCAAGACCGCGTTGGATGCGGTGGGTACCTCGCCGAGCAGTGCTGCGCTGATCGGAGCCGTCTTAGGCGTGCTTTGGGTGGGAAACGGTTGGTTACTGGGTCGTAAACACGACGATGCGTCAGAGGAGAACAATAAAACATGAGCCGCTGGTCAGAATGGTTCCGACTCGACGAACGTGAAGAGGCCGCGAGTGCCGACAGTCCGCACGCCCCTTTGAGCGACGAGCAGCGACGCGATGCCTTGCCGTTGCTGACACTGGCTTTTGGTTGGGGATTTTTGGTTACCGGTTTGTTGGTCGGTAGCTCACTCGGTGCCGGGCTGTATTTTCCGGATTTGATTCGCAACGCCTTGTGGGGCAATACGATCAATTTCATCGTCGGTGCCCTAGTCGGTTACATGGGCTACAAGACGGCCTGCAATAGTGGTCTGCTCTATCGACTCACCTACGGTAACGTTGGTGCTTACCTGCCGGTGTTGTTTTTGGCAGCACTGACGATCGGATGGCAGGGCATTGTGGTTGGTGCGATGGGCTTGACTTGGGCAGGCAGTTTCGACAGTCCGCTCTTTTACCCGATCGCTATTTTTGCTGGATTGCTCTACACCGCGACGACCTATCTCGGTGTCAAAGGGCTCGAGCGTGTCGCCGTGCCGTCGACCGTGGTACTGGCGTTGGTGGGTTTGTACGCAGGCTGGTTCAATGTCGATCGCGCCGGCGGTTGGGATGCATTTCTCGCGTTATCAGCGAGCGCCTCTTCGGCAAGCCCTTTGACCGACAATCAGGCGATCAATCTCGTGATCGGCTCCTGGATCGTAGGTGGCGTGGTGATGGCGGAATACACCCGCTTCGCGCGCAAGGCTTGGGTCGCGATCGCCATCCCGTTCATCGTGCTGATCGTGACGCAGATCTTTTTGCAGGTCATCGGTGCGATGGGCGGTATCGTATCGGGTAGCTTCGATTTCAGCGCCTATCTCACGACAGCGGGTCCGGTGATCGCATTCGTCGGATTGATTGCGATGAGTCTTGCTTTGTGGACCACCGGTGATACCAACCTGTATTTACCGGCCATTCAGACGGCGAGCGTCTTCAAATTGCCGAAGCGCGTGACGATTGTCGTGTGTGGCTTGATCGGTACGATTTTAGGTCTTGGCATCTACCAGCACTTCATGGACTGGATCAATCAAATCGCGAACCTCGTGCCGCCGCTGATCGGGCCGGTCATCGTCGATTACTACCTGTTCCAACGCGGACACTACGACACGACTCGTTTGCCGCACTTGCCGAACTGGAATCCCCCTGCCGTGGCTGCGTTTGCGGCAGGTGTCATCGCTGCGCAGGCATTCACTCCGTCGTGGATCGCCTCCGGGCTTTGGGGCTTGCTCGTCTCGATGGTCGCCTACGCCTTGATCTATGGGGCGACACGTATGCTCGGCTGGAAGTTCGGTTATGCAGCCGTGACGGCGCGTGAGCGTAACGAAGGTTGATTTATATGCGGAGTCGCATCGGCCTGCGATGGTTCGTTGTCGTTTTCTTGGCAGCTCTCGGATCATTAGCTCGGGCTGAATCGGTCACGGGTGCGCAGCGCCAAGCCGCCAGTGATTACCTGTTGGCCGTGTCGCGTAATGATCCGCAAGCCATTGCGTATGCAATCCATCCAGCCGAACTAGACCGTTTGCGTTTTGGTGTTCTGCAGAAATTGCGAGAAGAGTCGGCTCGAGGCGGCAACGCGATCCGCGAGCGTTTGTTCGGTGGAGCAATGCCACTTGCGGATATCGAGCGACTGACCAGCGTGAATTTCTTTCGTGCGGTAGCCCGCCGTTGGTCGCCCACCGTACGTACTCATGAGAGTCTCGAGGGTTTGAGCGCAACCCGAGACGGAGAGCGAGTGCACGTCCTCGTGAAGCAGCGACCTTCCAAAGACGACGGGCGCATCGAAACTCTCGAAGTGGTGACGCTCATGGCTTATGGGCGAGAGTGGCGGGCAGCATTGCCACCCGAGTTCGAGGCGCTCGTGGATGACTTGGTCAGCGGTCGCTCGTCTCGCGGAGTCGTGGTGCAAACCGGGTCGATGGTCGAGGCGCCGCCGGCCCTTCTCGGCTCGCCCCAAGCGCCGCAGCGTAATCCGCCGGAAATCGTCAGTATGCTGGAGGCAGCGGAAAAGGCTCTGGTCGACGGTCGATGTGATCGGTATTACAAAGAATTCTTGACGCCGGAACTTCAGCGGAGTCTCGCTGGTCGTACCATGGACTCCTTAATCAGCAGTTGCCGCCGGAGCATGGCCAGCCGTGAGCTATTGATCGCGGCACTCCGGATCGTCAAGCGCACACCCGCAACCATCGATAATGGCGGCAATCGGGCGGTGTACGATGTAACGGGTCAGGGTTTGCCTTTCGATCGGTATGTGTTGGAGCGGGTCGAAGGGCGCTGGTACGTCGCCGAGTAACGTCAGCCAACTCAGTTGGAGCAGTCAGTCATGCGAAATGCCTCAGGATCTTTGCCTCAAATGGGTCGTCGCACCGGGTGGTGGGTTTTGGCCTTCGCCGTGTTGCTGAGTGGCTGCGGGGTGAATCCACAGAAAGTGACCGTGCCGGTCGTACCGGCGGTCGACCTACAGCGCTTCATGGGCCCTTGGTACGTGATCGCGGTCATTCCGACCTTCATCGAGAAAGACATCTACAACGCCGTCGAGTCCTACGAACTTGCACCGGACGGCACGATCCTAACGACCTTCACCTTCAACAAGGGTGCTCTGGATGGGCCGGCCAAGGAGATGAACCCGAAGGGCTTCGTCATTCCGGGCACCAACAACGCCATCTGGGGCATGCAGTTCATCTGGCCGATCAAGGCGGAGTACGTCATTTCCCACGTCGATGCGAACTACACCGAGACGATCATTGCTCGCAGCGCGCGCGACTATGTCTGGATCATGGCCCGCACCCCGACCATCGACGAGGCTCGATATCGCGAGCTGGTCGGCAAGGTGGGTGCCATGGGTTACGACGTCAACAAACTGGTGCGTATCAGCCACCGCGCTGCGGCCGGTCGCTGACCAACTAAGCCTCTGATTTTAAAAGCTTAAATCTCCAATATCCTGTTCTGCGGGCGGGGTAGTCGTCGCTGCTCGCCGCTAAACGCCCCCCTTGCTAGACTGCCGAGGTTTTTCGCCCGGTTGCAGGGATGTCATGAGCAAGGACGATATTCTGAACTCCGACTCCATCGGGGTCTGGACCAAAGCGGCCGCCAAATCCGCGCCGGGGGGTGACCCCGAGGCGCTGGTATGGGCCACCCCCGAGGGTCTTGCGGTCAAGCCGCTGTATACGGCAGCGGATCTCGCAGGGCTGCCCTATACCGACACCCTCCCGGGTTTCGCGCCCTTCATTCGCGGCCCACAGGCCACCATGTATGCGGTGCGTCCCTGGACCATTCGCCAGTACGCCGGGTTCTCCACGGCAGAAGCCTCCAACGCGTTTTATCGCAAGGCTCTGGCTGCCGGTGGGCAGGGTGTGTCCGTTGCGTTCGATCTGGCGACCCATCGTGGCTACGACAGCGACCATCCGCGCGTCACGGGTGATGTGGGCAAGGCGGGCGTTGCCATCGATTCGGTCGAGGATATGAAGATCCTCTTCGACGGGATTCCGCTCGATCGCGTATCGGTCTCGATGACCATGAACGGAGCGGTGCTGCCGGTGCTAGCCGCCTATGTGGTCGCTGCCGAAGAGCAGGGCGTCTCCCAGGAGCAGCTGTCGGGGACGATCCAGAACGACATTCTCAAAGAATTCATGGTGCGTAACACCTACATCTATCCGCCGGAACCCTCGATGCGTGTCGTCGGCGACATCATCGAGTACACCGCGCGAAAGATGCCGAAGTTCAATTCGATTTCGATCTCTGGCTATCACATGCAGGAAGCGGGCGCTAATCAGGCGCTTGAATTAGCTTTCACGCTCGCCGACGGCAAGGAGTACGTCAAAACCGCAATTGCCAAAGGACTCGATGTCGACGAGTTCGCCGGACGCCTCAGCTTCTTCTGGGGCATCGGCATGAACTTCTATCTCGAGATCGCCAAGATGCGTGCGGCGCGTCTGCTTTGGTGGAAGATCATGTCGGGCTTTGGCGCCAAGAACCCGAAGAGCCTGATGCTAAGGACCCACTGCCAGACGTCGGGCTGGAGTCTCACCGAACAAGATCCCTACAACAACATCGTTCGTACGACTATCGAAGCGATGGCGGCTGTATTTGGCGGTACGCAAAGCCTGCACACCAACTCTTTCGACGAAGCTATTGCACTACCGACGGAGTTTAGTTCGCGTATCGCTCGAAACACGCAGCTCATCCTGCAAGAAGAGTCGCAGATCACCAAGGTCGTCGATCCCTGGGCCGGCAGCTACATGATGGAACGGCTGACG
>JALRHE010000256.1 GCA_023253235.1 Steroidobacteraceae bacterium | reverse complement strand
GGACGTAGCTCGCGCAGTGGTCTGACTCGCAAGCAGGATGCGCCGACGCCCTCATTCGTGTTTCGTGGCTATCTCCTCGCGGGTCTGATGGCCATCGGTGCCGTCGCCCTGACATGGAAAGCGGTGACGCTGCAATTGGTCGAGGATGATTTCCTGCGAGGCCAGGGTGATGAGCGCTTCACGCGCGTGGCCCCGATCGTGGCGCATCGCGGCAGCATCATCGATCGCTTGGGTGAACCGCTCGCGGTGAGCACGCCGGTCGACTCGGTGTGGGTCAACCCCAAAGAATTGACGCTCGGCACCGACCAGATTGCCAATCTCGCCCGCGCGCTCAATCGCGACCCCGAGGAGTTCAAGGAGCGCATCACGGCGAATCTGCAGCGACAGTTCCTGTACGTCGCACGTCACATGCAGCCAGCCGACGCGGCCAAGATTCGTGCGCTCGACATCCCCGGCGTGCATCTGACGCGCGAGTATCGTCGCTACTATCCGGCGGGTGAAGTGACAGGTCATGTGATCGGCTTCACCAGCGTGGACGATCAGGGTCAGGAAGGTCTCGAGCTCGTCTATGACCACTGGCTCGCCGGCGACAACGGTGCCAAGCGCGTCATCCAAGATAATCTCGGTCGCACCGTGCAGACGGTCGAGAGCATCAAGCCGATGCGGCCCGGTCGCAATATGGCTCTCTCGCTCGATATGCGTTTGCAATATCTCGCGTATCGAGAATTGAAGGCGGCCATGCAGCAGCATCGGGCGAAGACGGGCTCGGTCGTCGTGATCGACGTCACGACCGGTGAAGTGCTCGCGATGGTGAACCAGCCGACGTTCAACCCCAACGATCGCGCTCAATACAAACCGAGCGGTTACAAGAACCGCGCGGTTACTGATCTCGTCGAGCCAGGTTCGACTATCAAGCCGTTCGTCGTGGCCGCGGCCTTGGCATCGGGCAAGTTCAACAACGAGAGCATCATCGACACCTCGCCCGGCATGGTGAAGGTCGGCATCAAGGTCATCGAGGACAAGCACAATCTCGGGGCAATCGATCTGGCGACGGCGTTGGCGCGCAGTTCGGCCGGGATGGAATCCAGCGCGCGCGAAAGGTTGTCCGACACGGACAGGATATCGCGGGCAAAGGCGGTGGCGGCATAGGCGCGCGTATCCGCAATGTCCTTTTCCAGGCGGCGGCGGACGTTCTGGGTTTCCGCCTTGGCATAGAGCACTTCCTGCTTGGCCGCTTCCAGGTCGTCGCGCAGCCGGTCAAGCGCGTCGCCCAGCTTGTCGGTTTCCTTGTCGAGGAGTTCGTCCGGTACGCCGTTCAACTCTGCTTCAACCGCGGGATCGCTCTGCGGCTTGGTATCTTCGCTCATGTCAGTCAAAAACCTGTCTATCCGATCAATTTGCCCAGCGACTGGGCCGTGAAATCCACCATGGGGACTAGCCGCGCATAATTCAACCGCGTCGGGCCGATAACCCCGACAACACCGACCACACGCCCTTCCCGGTCACGATAGGGCGAAGCAATCACAGATGAACCGGACAGTGCGAACAGCCGGTTCTCCGCGCCGATGAAAATCCGCGTCGCCTCGGCCTCGCGGGCGGAATCGAGCAGGTCAGCTATCGACTGCTTGTTCTCTAGGTCGTCGAGCAGCAGGC
>JALRHE010000126.1 GCA_023253235.1 Steroidobacteraceae bacterium | reverse complement strand
GGTCACCGAAGCCAAGACGGCCTCGGCGGTCGTCTCGGGTCCGGTCGCAGCCTTCCAGTTGCCGGCTGCCGACTCACCGGTGGGTCTCGCCTTTGGTACGGAATGGACGGAGTTCAACTCGGACTTCCGCCCGGACGATCTCACCCAGTTCGGTGGTGCGATGGGTCAGGGTGGTACCGCGCCGCCGCTCGCTGGCCGTGTCGACACGCTCGAATTCTTTGGCGAAGCCTACGTTCCGTTGATCACGGGCAAGGCGGGCGTCGAGAACCTCGCGCTCGACCTCGGTCTGCGTGCCTCGGAGACGAATCTCGCCGGTTCGTTCGAAACGTGGAAGGCAGGCTTGGAGTACACGCCGGTTGCGGGTTATCGCTTCCGCGCGATGTTGCAGAAGGCGGTTCGCGCCCCGAACATCGGCGAGCAGTTCGCTCCGCTGTCGTTCGGGTTGACCGAAGTCCGTAGCGATCCTTGCGCGGGTTCGGCTCCGGTCAGCAACGCGACGCTGCGTGCGAAGTGTATTGCTCAGGGCGCCCCGGCTTCGCAGATCGGCTCGATCGCGCCGCCGGCCGCTCAGCAGGCTGCCAGCATCGGTGGTGGCGCAGTCGCTCTCGGTATCTCGCTCGAGGCCGAAGAGGCCGATACCTTCACGATCGGCTTCCAGATGACGCCGGAAGCGCTGCCGGGCTTCACCGGCTCGGTCGACTACTACAAGATCGAAATCAACGGTGGTATCGGCTCGTACGGCGCACAGGAAGTGCTCGACAACTGCTTCAACAATAACATCACGAGCTTCTGCAGCCTCGTTAAGCGTAACTCGCTCGGTGAGCTCGAAGGTGATGGCTTCGGTATCGTCCAGGAGACTCGTAACCTCTCGACGCTGACGGCCGAGGGTGTCGACTACGCCTTCTCGTACGCGTTCGAATTGGGTCAAGTGGGTCTGACGGCCGGTGTCTCCGGCTCGCACACGCTGGACAGCTCGTTCAAGTCGAGCCCGGCTTCGCCGCTGATCGAGTGCCAAGGCGTGTACGGTGACACCTGTGGTACCCCGACTCCGAAGGATCGCGCGAACTTCTCGCTGTCGGCGGATTGGCGCGCATTCTCGGCTTCGCTCTTCGTGCGTCACCTGTCATCGGTCGATGTGCAGGCTCGCAAGGACGATCCGGATCAGGTCGGTCGCAGCATCTACCTCATCGAGAACATTCCTTCCTTCCAGTACGTCGACCTTTCGGTCACGTGGAAGTGGAACGATGCGCTGCGCGTGACCTTGGCGGCTCAGAACGTGACGGACGAAGATCCGACCGTTGTGGGTAACATCCCGGGTGGCAACACCTCGGCGAACGCCTACGTCGATATGTACGATCCGCTCGGACCTCGTTACAGCGTCGGTGTCTCGTACAAGTTCTGATCTCGACGTTAACGTTGATAACGAAGGGGTGTCGCTCAGGCGACACCCCTTTTTTTTGAAGAGAGCGATTCATGAGCAACGTGCAGCAGTGGTGGCGTGAGGCCAAAGAGGCGGAAGCAGCGGGCGATAAGGCGGCTGCGAGGCGAGCCTATGAAGCAGTCGTGGCGGTGCAGCCCTCGGCCGCGCGAGCCGTCATCGCTCTCTGCCGACTCGACTTGGAAGCCGGTCGTGCAACGAGCGCTTTGGAGTTGCTCGAGCGGGTAAAGCCGAACGAGGTTGAGCCCGATGTGCTCGTCGACTTCGGTCTGACGCGCGCGGCGACGCTACGGTTGCTCGGTCGCTACGAAGACGAGTTCGAGGCTCTGCAAACGACGCTCGCCATCGACCCTTACTGCTGGCCCGCATTGCTGCAAAAGGCCGATTTGCTCGAGCGACAGGGAAAGCCCAAGGCGGCGGCGCTCGTCTATCGCGATGTCCTCAAGATTTCGCCCCCTGCAGAGTATCGCCCCGAGTCTTTCCGTCGACCGCTCGCGCATGCCGAGCAAGTGGTGGCGATGTACAGCGAAGCGCTTGAGGCGACCTTGCTGCAAGCCGTCGACGGCTTGCCGGGTTTGAGCGCGCGCTGGCGAGAGGCGATTTCGATTTTGGCGGGGCGATCCAAACCGTTTCTCTCGCAAAGCAATCAGCTCGGCGTGCCACGCTTACCGGCGCAACCGTTCTTTCGGCGCGAGATGTTCGATTGGGTGCCAGAACTCGAGAAGCGCACCGCTGATATTCGTGACGAGATGATCGCAGCCTTGAGTGAAGCCTCCGCCGAGTTCACGCCGTATGTCCAGTACGGCGCCGGTGATCCGGTGAATCAATGGGCGGAGCTCAATCACTCGCGCGCGTGGACCAGTTTTCATCTGTATCGCGGCGGCGAGCCGGTTGAAGCCAATCTCGCGCGCTGTCCGAAGACAGCCGAGGCACTGAAGCTGATCGACTCGGTACATCTCGCCGGCACCTGTCCCAACGCCATGTTCTCGGTCTTGGCGCCGAAGACGAAAATTCCGCCGCACCATGGCGAATCGAACGCGCGGCTCGTTGCGCATCTGCCCTTGGTCGTACCCGAGCAGTGTCTCTTCCGAGTGGGTTACGACAATCGCCGTTGGGTCGAGGGCGAAGTTATCGTGTTCGATGACACCATCGAGCACGAAGCGTGGAACGACAGCGATGAGATCCGTGTCGTGATGATCTTCGATGTCTGGAATCCGTTGCTGACGCTCGAAGAGCGACAGATCGTGCAGCGCATGGCTGCGGCGGAGCGTCAGTTTCGGTTGAGCTAGCGTTGCGCGAATGGATCGCGGCTCGCTCAGCTTCGACGTGGCACGATATCGAAGGCGATCGTGATGCGTTCGCCTTTGCCTGCAAACGGCTCCACGCCGTGCCACTGATACGACGGAAATAGCGCCAGCGTGCCACTTTTGGGTTGAACCCAGCCGCTCGGCGCTAAATCTTTGATCGGATAGGGCGGATCACCGAAACGCAACCAACCGCCGCGGTTCGGATCCGATTCGATCGTATCGGGCACTTGCACGTAGTACGCCGAGCTCAGCCAACCGCGTGGATGGATATGGCTCACGTGCTTTCCTGAGCCGCCGCGTAGGCGCACGGTCCAGCAGCCCGAGAATTGAAAGTCCTCCGCCTTTCTCGAATGCAGCGGATGAGTAGGGTCCGTGGGCATCGAGGCGATCACACTCGCGATCGGTGCGCGAACCATCTCGAAGAATTCGCGAATGATCGGATCGCTCTCCGCCTCTGGGAGAATTTCCACCTGCGTGCCCTGACGGACGGAATTCACGAGCGGATGCGCGGCGAGGTTGTGTCGTGCGCGCAATCGATCGGCGAGCTTGGAATTAAACGCCTCGATTGACGTATATCCATCGGGTGGCGTGAGCACACGGGTGTGGCACACCGCATTGGGGTCTGCATAGTTTCGCCACTCGTCGCGAGCGGCGATGCGTAGCGCTGTCGTATGCAAAGCCCAGGCGAATTGACCGAGGGGTCGTCGACTCGTCAGCCACTCCGTATGCGTCAAGGCCATGTCGGGTTGTTGTCGGCAGAGCGCCACGATCGCCGCATGTTCGCGTACCAACTCGAATTCGGGTGCTATCGAGAAGGCGGTTTCGATCCATTGCGCAGCCTCATCGAGGCGATCCGTTTCTGCACATCGCAGACTGAGTAGCGAGAGAAAATGTGGATCGTTCGGGCGCAGCAATTGCCCGGCGCGAAGAATCTGCTCCGCTTCGTCATGAAGGCCGGCATTGCCGAGAGCCGTCACCAAAGCGAGTCGTAGTCCGCTATGGGTGGGTCGCTCGGCGAGTGCTTTTCGCATCGGGTCTGCGAAGTGACGATGATCGCCCATCATCCACGCGAGGCCCGCATAGCGACTATGCAGCTCAATGCTGTGCGGGAACTGCTGGATTCCCTTTTTCAAGATCTCGAGTGCATTGACCCAGTCGCGCGACATCACGCGAACTTCGCCGAGGGCGAGCATGGCGGCCGCAGCGTCCGG
>JALRHE010000050.1 GCA_023253235.1 Steroidobacteraceae bacterium | reverse complement strand
ATGTGGATCCCGAGCGCGCTCGCGAGGGACCGTTCGGTTGCACTATCGCGCACGGCTACCTCACCTTGTCCCTTTCCAGTCTGTTTTTGCCGCAGTTGATGCGAGTTGAGGTGTCCGGTATGGGCATCAACTACGGGCTCGATCGAGTCCGTTTTCCAGCCCCGGTACGGGTCGATAGCCGAATCCGTGGCCGCGGCGAAATTCTGTCGGTAACGCCGGTAGCGGGCGGTGTCCAGGTCGTGGTGCGCGTCACTATCGAGATAGAGGGAAGTGAACGTCCTGGTTGCGTCGCTGATACCATCAGCCGCTTCATGGTGGGTTAATAGGACGTCAACGAATAATGGCAAAGGCTAAAGAGGTCGATCACGCGGTCAAGCTCGATGCGATCGATCAGAAGATCATAGCGATACTGCGCAAGGATGGCCGCGCGACCAATCAGGAGGTAGCGCGTCGATTGGGCATGGCTGCGGCGACGGTCAGTGCCCGGATCCGTCGGCTCGAAGCATCGAAGGCGATGAAGGTGGTCGCCGTCACCGATTTCGCGGCAATTGGATACAAGGTCTTGCTGGCGGTCGGTGTGCAGGTGCAGGGGCGTCCCGCAGAGCACGTTGCGCAAGATCTCGCGAAATTGCCTGAGGTCTTCAGCGTTCACGTGGTCACCGGTGCGCGTGATATCGAAACCTTGGTCGCGCTGCATGACTTCGATGAGCTGCATTCTCTGCTGTTGCGAGATATGGCCAAGATCAAGGGTATCCGAACCATCGAGTGCGGCATCGCAGCCGAGGTGGTCAAGTACAACTTCGAAGTGGCGCCGATATCATGATCCAGTATCAAGTTGACGAATTGGATCGCAAGATCATCGACAAACTGACCAATGACGCCCGCGCCAGCAATCGGCATCTCGCGCAATCGCTCGGCGTCACCGAGGGTACGGTACGAGGTCGAATCAAGCGTCTCGAGGC
This sequence comes from Steroidobacteraceae bacterium, assembly GCA_023253235.1. Classification (GTDB taxonomy): domain Bacteria; phylum Pseudomonadota; class Gammaproteobacteria; order Steroidobacterales; family Steroidobacteraceae; genus UBA964. The sequence goes on along the minus strand of JALRHE010000050.1, from coordinate 2,784 downwards.
GGCCAATCTCATTCGCTTCACTGCGGTCACCAACGTCGCGTCCATCGGTGCGCCGAAAGTGGTGCTGATCGGTATCCAGGCACAGCTGAGTGAAGTGCAGACTTTGTGCAGCAAGATTTCGGCAATGCGCGAAATTGGCTGCGTGATTGCGATGGCGGGTCGATACGACATCCTGTGTATTGGTCTGTTCTCCTCGCTGGAGGAGGTTGTCACGATCGCTAACAACCGCATCCTCGCGTTGCCGGGGGTGCGTCATGTCGAGACTTCGATTGCCGTCTCCACGCTCAAGTACGACCATCGAGTCGCCAAAATCATTGACCGTAAACGAGAGGTTTGATTCGGTGTGATGACTAGCGCATCCGACGCAGAATTGGGTGAGTTCGACTACATCATCATCGGTGCAGGCTCTGCGGGCTGTGTCTTGGCCAATCGCCTGTCGACCGATCAGCGCTGTCGTGTAGCTCTACTCGAGGCGGGTGGCGATGGCGGCAGTTTTTTCATTCGCATGCCGATCGGCTACGGCAAGATCGCCTTCGAGCCGGGGCTGAGTTGGCATTACAACAGCGCGCCGGAGCCGGGTCTCGACGGGCGACGCGTGCTACTGCCGCGCGGCAAGGGTCTCGGTGGATCCTCGAACATCAACGGCTTGATCTACATCCGAGGTCAGGCCGCCGATTACGACGATTGGGTGCGCCAAGGCGCGACGGGTTGGGGTTGGTCGGATGTTTTACCGTGGTTCGTGAGCAGTGAACGGCACGGATCACGCGCTGCACCCCACCATGGCACCACCGGTCTGCTGCGGGTCGAGTGTGGTGCCGAGCGCGATGGCACCAACGATGCCATAGTTGCTGCGTTCGAGGAGATCGGCGTGCAGCGTCGCCATGACTTTAACGATGGCGTGCAGAGCGGCGCTGGCTATTACGACTCGATCATCCACGAAGGCGAACGATGGTCGGCCGCGCGAGCGTATTTGCAGCCAGCGCTCTCTCGACCGAATCTCAAGGTCATCACTGGAGCGATGGCGCGCCGTATCATCTTCCGTGAGGGACGTGCGGTCGGTGTCGAGTTCGATCTCGGCAAGCAGCGACGGATTCTGAACGCGCGGGCCGAGGTCATCCTCAGCAGCGGTGCCTACCACTCACCGCAGTTGCTGCAACTCTCCGGTATCGGCGATCCGAACTTTTTACAGCGATATGGCATACCGCTGGTTGTTTCGCGAAACGAAGTGGGACTCGGCCTGCAGGATCACCTCGTTGTGCCGATGGGCTTTCGTGTTCGCCCACCGGCGTTTAGCTATAATGCGGAGCTCTCGGGTTGGCGCTTGATACGTAATTTCTTTCGCTACCTTCAAACGCGGCGTGGACCGATGACAATTCCCGCGGCGCAGACCGGCGCTTTCGTCGCAAGTCTCGCGGGCGATGCTCGTCCCGATATTCAGTTCCATTGTCTGCCAGTGACCGGCGATCTCGAGGCGGCGGCTGCTGGCGGCAAAGGCAAGTTGAGCTCCTATCCGGGAGTGACCTTGGCCCCATGCGTCGCTCGTCCAACCTCGCGCGGCACTGTTCAACTAGCGTCTCTCGATCCCGCAGAACCACCTGAGATCGTTCATCACTATCTGATGTCCGAGGCTGATTGTGCGGGCACCGTTCGCGGCATGCGAATCGCGAGAAGCGTTGCTGCTGCAGCAGCCATGCAGACGATCGTAGAGTCCGAAGCGGCGCCAGGGCCCGAGGCAACGAGCGATGAGGACTTGCTGGCATTCGCACGGCGCTTTGGCTCGACTGGGTATCACCCGGTGGGAACCTGCCGTATGGGCTCTGACGACGGCGCCGTGGTGGACACTCAACTCCGCGTCAGAGGAGTCGAGGGTTTGCGTGTGGCTGACGCGTCGGTGATGCCATCTTTGATCTCGGGTAATACCCACGCTGCTTGCGTGATGATCGGGGAACGCGCGGCCGACTTCATCCTTCGAAACCGCTAATTTCATAGTCCTCTGAAACGACAAAGCCCGGTCGTTTCCGACCGGGCTTTGCTGTTGGGGTAGTAGCCCCGTTACTAGCGCGTGATCACTCGCCCATCAGAACGGCGAAGTCGACACCGTAGGTGCGCGGCTCACCGTACTGCGCCAAGTTCAGACCGAGCGAGGCACCGTAGTTGAACGAGAACTCACGATAGTCCTCATCCGTCAGGTTGCGGCCCCAGAGGCTGACGCGCAGCTTGGAGGAACCCATTTCGATGTCGCTCAAGCTCAGCCGAGCATTGACCAGCGTGCGCTGGTTGTTCGGCGCTTGCGCGAAGATCACCGGGCCCGAGGCGTAGTTGTCCGACGACATGGCCTGAGCGAAGGTTTCGCTCTGGTAGTTTGCGTTCAAGTTCAAGCCGAGGCGACCGAGATCGGTTTGGGCGATCTGCCAGTCGATGTTGGCAGTGAACTGGTTGTCCGGCGCGAGACCGCGCTTGGCAAAGTCCACCGTGTTCGCAATCGACGTGGTGGCGTTCTTCACGATCGGGAACTCGTCGAAGGTGCCGCGCACGCCCGCCCAAGACAGGGCGAGAGTGAGGTTATCGACCGGACGAGCCGTAATTTCGATCTCACCACCGTAGCGCTTGGCACGACCCGCGTTCTGAATGCGGCTGACCACGCTACCGTTCGGGCGAACGAACAACGAAGAAACGTGCATATCCTTGTAGTCGTAACGGAACACACTGGCGTTGACGCGCAGGCGATCGTTGACGTCGGCCTTGATGCCCGCTTCCAAGTTAGTGATCTTCTCTGGCAGCAAC
>JALRHE010000360.1 GCA_023253235.1 Steroidobacteraceae bacterium | reverse complement strand
AGCTCGCTGCTGCGCAGTAGGGAGGTCGGCAGATCGGTATCGCGCAACCGTTGCAGCTGCGACACCGTCAACAAGCGATCAGTTGAACCGGGATGGCCAGAAACCAAGATCAGCTCGCCGGGCTCCGCGCCTGCAAAATTGATGCTGAGCGGTTGTGCGACTCGTACGGGCTTACCGTCTTGGTAGGCGCGCAGGAAAGCCATGTCGAGGCACCAGCGCGGAAATTGGAAGTTGTCCGGATCACCGCCGAACGCCGCTATGCCTGCTTCGGGTGCGAACACGAGACGGATGTCGGTGTAGCGCTGATAGCGATAGAGGAAGTACTGACCGCCGTTGTAGAGCGAGACGCTTTGGCATTTTTGACCGCTGGTTTTTTCGCAGTCCTGCTCGAGCGCCGTCAAGGCTCGTTTACGTGCCTCGTTGGCGGCCCGATCGTCGAGTCCTGCCGATGCGGCTTCAACCTTGGCGGTGATGTTATCCATCCCGACTAGGACGTCGGCTAGCTGCGTCGGACAGCGAAGTTCCTGCTCGCGCTGTCGGGCGAGAAAGCCATCTTCCAGCAGACTTTTATCCTTGCTCGAGTTCTCCGCGAGGCACGCCGTGATGCAGTGATGGTTCGTGAGGATCAATCCATCCTGGGAGACGAACGAAGCCGTGCAGCCTGCGAGGCGAACGGTCGCCTGCCGCACTCGATCGAGCCAGGGCTGGTCGATATTGGCGCCGAACTTTTCGCGTACCAACGCGGAGGGAAAGTTGTCGTAGGTCCACATTCCTTCATCGGCGCGAGCACTGCCGATCACGGCGGCGCAGGCGAGGGCAATCGATAGCAAACGACGCATCGGATAAACCTCGATAGACGAAAACGAAGCTCGCATTACAGCACAACTGCCGATTAACCCGCTCGATACCGAGAAATTACAGCTCGCCCGGTTAATGCACCGAAATCACGTCGTTTCTCACCGTGACCCCGAGCCGATACCGGCATGCAATGCGCTCCACGAGTCCCACCCCGAGCCAATCAAGGAGTTCCTCATGCGTCAGTCCGCAATACAACCGAAGGTCATGGGTCAAGGAATGACCGAGTACATCATCGTCGTCGCCCTGATCGCTGTGGCCGCGATCGGCGTTTACTCAGCATTTGGCGATGTCCTGCGTGGTCAGACGTCGGTGGCGGCAGTCGCCTTGTCTGGCGAGAGCAACACGTCCGGTCGGCAACTCGTCACCGGCGGTCGAACCAAAGCCAACGAACAGGCGACTGCCAAGTCGCTCAAGGACTTCGAGAAGTAAGAGCGCGAATCGACCGATGCGCACGCCACGGCGTCAACAAGGTCAGTCGCTGCTCGTCCTCGTCGTCCTGCTCGGCGCGCTCATTGGCGCCTTGTGGTGGACGACCGAGGCGGGCTCGGCGGTCAATGAAAAGCAGCGCCTCGCCAATGCAGCCGATGCCGCTGCATTGAGTGCGGCTGTTTGGCAGGCGCGGGCACTGAATTTCGATGCGTATACGAATCGAGCGATCGTCGCCAACGAAGCAGCATTGGCGCAGTCGGTGAGCTTGCGGTCATGGTCGTCCTATATGACGCGCTTGCTACCCGGTGCCGCGCTCGTCACAGCCTGGGTTCCCTATCTCAACTCGGCCATGATGACTTTGCAGCGATTGTGGCATCACGTTGACGCAGCGTTGCAACCGAGCCTGATGGCACTCGAAGCGACGACGAGTCTCGTGTCACACGACATCGCCGCAGCGCAGCGCGTGATGCACCTCGGTACCGCCACCGTGGTTCCCGCCATTCTGCGAGAGTCGCTCGCGGAGACGGGCCCACGATTTCGACTATCCACCGGTGGCGAGGCAGCCGCCGCCGTTTGGGCGACCGAGTGGCTGCGGTTTGCTTCGTTCTACGGCGGGTCGTTTCGTTGGCGGCAACGCGACGTGGTGCACCGATCACTCGACGGCTTCTCCAGTGATCGGCGATATACGCTTTCGCCGGTACTGGGTACGAGTCTCGTGCGTTTCGAGAAGCGAGGTGGCACCGAGCTCGTCGATTTCGACAACTGGCGTGGTCTCGACACGATGTCACTGCACGCACGTCGTGGCGTCCTCTTCGGCTCGATACGCGAGCGAACACCCATCGCTTGGGGAGCGTCGGAATCCGGCCAACCCTCGTTCAGTCGAGGGGAACACGGCGACAGTTACCGGCGCAACCCACGGGCTAGTCGTCTGGCTGACCGCGCCGTTCGGCGCTCCGCAGGTTATCTCGGCTTGCCGTCTCTGTACGATCTGTCTGCGGCGCAACGCGACAGCTTCTCACCGCCTCGCATACTCGTTCGAGTCACTCTCGACGATTCGAGTCGTCGCGGCGCCAAAGCGCTGCTGGGATTTACGAGCGTACCCACTCTGACGGGTCGCGAGCAGCGCCTCGAAGCATCTGCGCCGCGTTGGTTTGCCGAGTCGGCCGCGACGACTCCCTTCGAGCGCCCGCATCCTCGGTTGGATGGCGCGCGCGAACTGCCAAGTCTCTTCAGTCCTTTTTGGCGAGCAAGTTTGGTCAGTCTCACGAGTGACGAACGCATTCGCCTAGCAATGCTCGATGGTTCGCCGATATGGCTGGCGGCGGCACCGTGACGGCGTTGAAGAAGCCGACCAATTCGCGCCCTCGGCATCGAGGCCAGGCGCTGGTTGAGTCACTCGTGGCCTTGTTTTGGCTGATTCCGCTCTGGTTCGCTTTGCTGTTTCTCGCCGAGCTTCTGGCGGCGCAGCAGGCAGCGATTTCGTCAGTGCGTCATGCAGTGATCCTGTCGCATCTGACGGACGGTGATTTACCCAAGACGGAGATTGCCGAGATCGCTCGGAGCCGATATGCCACCTCGGCGCCTGATGCGCCATGGATGCCGAAGTCGCTGAGTCTGCAAATTCAGTTGGAGGACGCAAAGCCGCTGCCGTCACCGAGGCAGCTTCAGGATATCGCACAGGGTGCGTTATTGCCGGCGCGTGTCGTTACGGGTGGCGACTTCGGTTTGCCAGTCTCAAGTGGCCTTCAAGCCAGTGCGCGGTGGTCTTTTCGTTTGCCAGATTTTCTGTCGACTGCGCAAACGGACACGCCGTTGTTAATCACCGAACAGCTCTCCGCACTGCATCACGGTTGGTCTTCGCGCAGCGATGCCAACACGCGAGATCGCGTCATCGGAATGACCGTTCAAGCGCGCCTCGCGGAGGCGACCACGGTGTTCGACGTGATCCGTCCCGTCATCGCGATCGTCGAGCCGGCATTCGAGCGATTTTGCCCCGGTCGTCTCGATGTCGACATCGTGCCTACGGATCGAGCGGTGGGGAGCCAGGGCGGCGATGCGAGGTCAAGATCGTGCTGACGCCTCGATCGATCGATGCCTGGTTGATCGGGACGATTCTGGCTTTCTGCAGTCTGGCCGATCCGATCCTTGCGGCAAGCCGATCCGAGGCAGTCGTCGTCAATGGGGTGCCGCTGCGTTTGCGCTCGACCACCGAGTTGGGTGATCCCGAGGCACTGGCCGATCTTCTTGCACGTCGTTGGACAGAAAGCGGACCGCCACCGCTCACGATGCGGCTTCGTGATGGTCGCATCGTCCTCGGGCGACAGCGGCAGTCCTTTCACGAGACGGTCAGTTTGCAACGAGGCAGATCGCCTGGGAGCACGCGGATCGAATACGCGATCCGTGATTTGCGTGAGCCGATCGAGTCGTGGGGCGCCGTACCCTTCGTCGTACCCGCGGATTGGGAACGCATTTCGACCGTTCGGCATGGTCGCTCGCGCGCCGCTCCAACGACGCTTCTCTTCCGAGGGCGTCGAACCGTCCCAATAGCCGCTCGTCAATTACGCGAGGCCCTGTTGCGAGCCGGCTGGAGTGCCACACAACTCAATTCTGAAGATCACGGCGTCCTCATGAGTCGGCGAGGAGCGCGCCAGCTTCAAGCGGCGATCGCAGCATCCGAGACCGGCACGCGCATCGTGATTCAGCTCGACGGATCGGAGCAATGAGATGCCTGCAAACAAAGCCCTCACGCAGGCTGACGAACTCAAGACGCCATCATGGCCAAGCCATGCTCGAGTACCTATGGGTTTGCGCCGTCTTGGTGCTCGCACTGCTCATTCCTTGGTCAGGCGACTCGTCTCCGGCACAGCAACTGCTCGAGGCGATCGTAGATCGCATCCACGTCTTTATTTGGTGGTTGGCAGTGATCTGAGAGGGCTATTACGAGGAGTGACGATGTCATGAAGTGGCCGAGGACTCTCAATTCAACGGTGGTGACGTTCATCGTAGCGCTGATCTTTGCTGGCATCGCGTTCGTCGGTGCACAACGCTATTTGAAGCAGGAGCGAACCAAGATCGAAGTCGACTGGCGCGAGCGATATCGACCGACGCCTGTCGTAGTAGCGGCGGTTGCATTGCCGGCGGGAAAGGTCTTGAACGTCGACGATCTAGCCAAGCGCGAGATGCCCGCAGCCTTCCTGCCTGGCGGAACCTTACCTGTCGATGCGCTCGGCAGCGTGCTCGGGCAACAGTTGTTGATCCCGTTGGCGGCCGGTGATGCGCTGAGCATGGCGCATTTGTCTGGTCACGGCGGGCAGGCACTCGCCAGTCGGCTCTTGAATGGAACGCGAGCGGTGACCGTGCCTGTCGACGAAGTGAGTTCACAAGCGGGCTTGGTTCGACCGGGTGATCAAGTGGATTTGTTGTTGGCGGAGGAAACCACCGAGGGGAGCGTGCGATGTGTTCGGGTGAAACCGCTGCTGGAGTCACTCAAGGTGCTAGCCACCGGAGCGCATCAGGTCGATCCCTCGCGTGGAGCGGACGAACTGCTACAGCGGCGCGCTGAGCTTGGTATTTCCTATTCCACGATGACGCTGGATGTGACGCCCGAACAAGCTCAGCAGCTCGCGCTAGCCCTTCGAATAGGCGACTTGATACCGCTGCTACGTGGGCAAGGCGATGCCGCGCCTGTATCGCTCAAGCCTCGCGTCTCCGATTCGCCGGAATGTGAGTCGACCGGCCAGAACAAGTCCGCGACGCCGACTCGCTCGGTCAAATCACTGC
>JALRHE010000413.1 GCA_023253235.1 Steroidobacteraceae bacterium | reverse complement strand
AAACAAAATGGACGGACTCGAGAGCACTTCGACCAAGGTCGCACGCGCCTCGAATTGCTCGACTCGGTTTCGAACGAAGCGTGGCCAATGCGTCGCACCCGGGATGATCGGCGCAAGTTGCGCCATCATCTGGCAACCATTACAGACGCCGAGTGCGAAAGTGTCGCCTCGCTCAAAGAAAGCCGCGAACTGCTCGCGCATCTGCGCATTGAAGAGAATCGACTTGGCCCAGCCCTCACCGGCACCAAGTACGTCGCCGTAGGAAAATCCGCCGCAAGCGACGAGGCCCTGAAAATCGGAGAGTACATGACGACCCGCGAAGAGATCCGTCATATGCACATCGTGTGTTTCGAAGCCCGCGCGATCGAATACAGCCGCCATTTCCGACTGGCTATTCACACCCTGTTCGCGCAGCACGGCCAGACGAGGACGCGTACCGGTCGAGATATAGGGCGCAGCGACATCATCGCCGGCATCAAAACTCAGATCGACGAGTAGCGGTGGCGTCGCGATATCGGTCGCTGCGTCGAACTCTTCTTGCGCGCAGATCGGGTCATCGCGCCGCTCACGCATCCGGAACGACGTCTCGGACCACTCGCGCTTCAGAGTCGACCACGATTCGTCGATCAGCAACGAGCCCGCGCTGATGCGGATGCGATCGGACTCGGGCTCGACCCGGCCGATGACGGCACTGCAATGACCGACACCATGCGCAAAGAGCACACCGAGCACTTCGGCGGCATCGAGGATGCGCACTTGCAGCACGATGCCGAGTTCTTCGGAGAATAGCGCCGCGAGGGCATCTTCCTTGTTCTGGCGGGCATGCTTGCTCTTGAGCCCGATGTTGACTTCGATGCCGCAGTGACCGGCAAAGGCCATCTCGATCAACGTCACGGCGAGGCCGCCGTCCGATCGATCGTGATAAGCGAGCACCTTGTCGCGCTCGCGCAGCATGGCAAGCGCTGCGGCCACGCCTTTCAGTAGCGATGGATCATCGACATCGGGCGGTTCGGTACCAAGCGCGCCATAGACTTGAGTCAGCACGGAACCGCCTAAACGATTACGGGCTTCACCAAGATCCACATAGATCAATGCCGTGGGGCCGCAGTCGCGACGTAGCTCGGGCGTCCAGCAGCGACGCACATCGGCCACGGGCGAGAACGCCGAGATGATCAAAGAAACTGGCGCGACCACGGACTTCGAATCACCCGACTCGTCTTTCCAGGCGGTGCGCATCGAGAGCGAATCTTTACCGACCGGTATCGCGATGCCGAGCGCGGGGCAAAGCTCTTCGCCGATGGCTTTGACAGCTTCGTAGAGCTTGGCATCTTCGCCCGGCTCACCGCAGGCAGCCATCCAGTTAGCCGACAAGCGAATGTCGCTCAATCGGCGCACATCGGCTGCCAAGATATTCGTGATCGCCTCGCCTACGGCAAGACGAGCAGCGGCACCGGAATCGAGGATCGCGACCGGCGTTCTCTCGCCCATCGCCATCGCCTCGCCTTCGATACCAAAATAATCCGCCGTGGTGACACCGCAGTCGGCGACGGGCACCTGCCAAGGGCCGACCATCTGGTCGCGCGAAATCATGCCGCCGACCGTGCGATCACCGATCGTGATGAGGAAGGTCTTATCGGCCACCGCCGGGAAACGCAGCACGCGACGCAGTGCCTCGCGTACATCGAGCGTAGCGAGCCCGAAAGGCACGGCTACGGGCGACATGCTCGTGACATCGCGCAGCATCTTCGGCGTCTTGCCGAGCAGCACCTCGAGTGGCATGTCGACCGGGGTTTCATGGAGCAGCGAATCAACGACACGCAGCTGCCCATCGTCGGTCAACGTGCCGATCACGGCGTGCGGACAACGCTCTCGCGCACACAGTTTTTCGAAATCGGCGATCCGATCTGCCGCGACGATGAGCACGTAGCGCTCCTGCGACTCGTTGCACCAGAGCTCCATCGGCGACATTCCAGGCTCATCCGACGGAATCGCGCGCAGATCGATGATGGCGCCGCGGTCGCTATGCGAAACCGCTTCAGGGACGGCATTCGACAGCCCGCCTGCGCCGACATCGTGGATCAGCAGGATCGGATTCGCCGCACCTTCGGCCCAACAACGATCGATCACTTCCTGGGCGCGACGCTGCATCTCGGGATTGCCGCGCTGCACCGACGCAAAATCGAGATCCGCCGATGACGTACCGGCGCCGACCGACGAGGCGGCACCACCACCCAAACCGATCAACATCGAAGGGCCGCCCAACACGACGACCTTCGCGCCAACCGGGCAGTCGCGCTTCTCGACGTGATCGCGGCGCACATTACCGAGGCCACCCGCAATCATGATGGGCTTGTGGTAACCGCGATGCCGAGTCGGCGGGTCACCGGCGGCATGCAATTCGAAGTTACGGAAATAGCCGCAAATTCCAGGGCGCCCGAATTCGTTGTTGAAAGCGGCCGCACCAAGCGGTCCCTCGATCATGATCTCGAGTGCCGACGCGATGCGCTCGGGCTTGCCGATAGCAGGCTGCCCTGGCAACTGTTCCCAAGGCTGCTCGAATCCCGGAATGCGTAACTGCGATACCGAGAAGCCGACCAATCCCGCTTTGGGCTTCGCGCCGATACCCGTCGCACCCTCATCACGGATCTCACCACCGGAGCCCGTCGACGCACCCGGAAACGGCGAAATCGCCGTCGGATGGTTGTGCGTCTCGACCTTCATCAGGATGTCGATGGGCTCGACGTGAGCGCGATAAACCCCGCTCGCAGGATCGACGAACCAACGGCGACCTGCCGGTGCGCCCTCGATGACGGCCGCGTTGTCGCGATACGCGCTCAAGACACCCTGCGGTGCCTTCGCGTGCGTGTTGCGAATCATCGAGAACAGCGACTTGCGTCGCACCTCGCCATCGATGATCCAATCGGCATTGAAAATCTTGTGGCGACAATGCTCGGAGTTCGCCTGCGCGAACATCATGAGCTCCACGTCGGTGGGCTCGCGCCCGAGCTTGGCGAAAGACTCGAGCAGATAGTCGATTTCATCGTCCGACAGCGCGAGCCCGAGCTCTCGATTCGCTGTCACTAGAGCGTTGCGATCGCCGCGCAACGGCACGCTCACGAGCGGGCGCGGGGCTTCGGTCACGAACAACATGTCCGTCTGCGCAAGGTCGGTGAATACCACTTCGGTCATGCGATCGTGGATCGCGGCCACGAGCGCAGCACGCTCGGCGCCGCTGAGGGCACGCTCACAAGCAAAGCGGAATTCGATACCGCGTTCGATGCGCCGCACCGAGGCGAGCCCGCATACATGGGCGATGTCCGTGGCCTTGCTAGCCCAGGGTGAAATCGTGCCGGGGCGCGGAAACACCCACAGCGACTCGACATGAGCGGCATGATCTGCCGACGCGTCAGCCGCAGCGCGCGGCCCGTAAGTCAGCAGCGCCTCGAGGCGACGCGCATCTTCAGCCGTCAATTCGGCTGACACATCCACTCGGTGAATCCACTGCGTTTGAACCGCGAGCACCACCGGCAGCCGCAAGCCGGCCAGCAGTTTGTGGGTACGGAAGCCAGAGAGCGCGGGGGAACCGCGAAAAACCATGCCGAGCGAGGGCCTATTTCTTTGAGCCGTCACCCGCGGGAGGCGAGTAGACCGGCATGGGGAATTGCGCGACGTTGGAGCCTTCGTAGGCACTGATCTTGCTGACGCCCTGCGTTTTCACCTCGTCGATGCGCAACACCGAATGCATCGGAATGTAGCTGCGCTTGACGCCCTCGAACTCGGATTTGATGCGCTCTTCACCGGGGTCGACTACCACGCTCGAACGCTCACCGAACACGAGCTCTTCGATTTCCACGAAGCCGAACATGCTTCCGTGCGACACCTTGCGGGCAAAGATCTCGTAGACCTTGCCCTGGTTGACGAACATGACTTTGTAGATGTGACTGGCGGGCATGCTGAACGATCAGAAAGTGGCGGAGAGGGTGGGATTCGAACCCACGTGCCGGGATTAACCGACCATCCGATTTCGAGTCGGCGCCGTTATGACCACTTCGGTACCTCTCCGGAGCCGGCTATTCTAACCGACATGAACCCGCGCGGGACAGTAACCACCCCCCTCCTCGTCATCCTGGGAGCGCTTTTCCTCATCCTGACCGGATGCGGCGCTTGGCGCTCAGGGGCGCTGGAGGATATTCGCAGCCGGGGCGCGCTGCGCGTGGCGATGTTCAACTCGCCGACCACCTATTACATCGGCCGCGAGGGCCCGGAAGGCGCCGAATACGAACTCGCCGCCCGGTTCGCCGAACAACTCGGTGTGAAGCTCGAAGTCGTGGTGGTTGCCGACCGCGCCGAACTGCGCGAAGCGATGGCGACTCGCAAAGCCGATATCGCGGCCTCGCGGTTGAGTTGGAGCACCCAATGGCGCGGTGTCGCGCTGCCCTCGGAGGTGTATGCCGAGTCGCCGCTCTTTTGGGTCTACCAACGTGGTCGGCCGAGACCGAAGACCCTCGACGATCTGAAGAATCTCAAAGCTGTGGTGCTTGAGGACAGCGCGGCTTGGAACTACCTGCAATCTCTCTCGGCGCTCGAGCGTGCCGCTTATGAATTGACTGAGCTACCGAAGAACCTCGGTCGCGATCCGCTCGATATCGTGGCCTCGGGGCGCGCCGAGGTGACGCTCATAGATGGCTTTGAGTACGCAAACCTTCGCACGCGCTATCCCTCGCTCGATGTGGCGTTTGGTATCGAAGCGCGTCGACCGCTCTACTGGATGGTGCGCAAAGACGGACGAGATCTGCTGAAAGAGGTCAATCGGTTCCTGATCGAACAGCGCAACAAGAAGAACATTCCGGATCCAGCGTCAGAAATTGATCCGAGTACTTTGCCCGATACGCACGCCGAACAATTCGCCGTTGATCTCGAGGTGAAGCTACCGCTGTATCGCGAACTATTCGAAAGCGCGAGCGCCGAGACGAATCTCGACTGGCAACTCATCGCCGCGCTCGGCTATCAGGAATCACAATGGGATCCGAAGGCACGCAGCCCATTCGGTGCCCAAGGTCTGATGATGCTGATGCCGCGTACCGCCCGCTCACTGGGAGTGACCGATCCATACGACGCATCGCAGAGCATCCTCTCCGGCGCTCGATATCTCGCACAGCTACGCGAGACCATCCCCGAGCGCATTCGCGAGCCGGATCGCACCTGGATGGCCGTTGCCGCCTACAACATGGGCTATGGTCACCTCGAAGATGCGCGCGTGCTGACCGCTCGCCAAGGCGGTAACGCGGATCGCTGGATCGACGTG
>JALRHE010000411.1 GCA_023253235.1 Steroidobacteraceae bacterium | reverse complement strand
TCGATTTGGCTTTGAGCGCCGCGAGATGCCGCGCGATCGCCGCACCCACGCCCGCGGCGACCACCGCCGGCGCACGATGCGCTCCGCCGAGCGGCTCGAGCACCACTTCGTCGATGAGCCCGAGTTTCTGCAAGCGATCGGCGGTGAGGCCCATCGCGTCGGCGGCGACTTCTTTCTTGTCGGCGCTCTTCCAAAGAATCGAGGCGCAGCCTTCCGGCGAGATCACCGAATAGGTACCGAACTGCAACATCAAAAGTCGATCGCAAACGCCGATCGCGAGCGCACCGCCCGAGCCGCCTTCGCCGATCACGACCGTCACGATGGGCGAGCGCAACTTCGCCATCTCGAACAAGTTGCGCGCGATCGCTTCGCTCTGACCGCGCTCTTCCGAGCCGACGCCCGGATACGCGCCCGGCGTGTCGATGAAGGTCACGAGCGGCAACCCGAAACGCTCGGCGGTATGCATCAAGCGCAATGCCTTGCGATACCCCTCGGGGCGCGGCATGCCGTAGTTGCGGCGCACGCGCTCTTTGGTGTCGCGCCCCTTCTGATGACCGATCACCACGACCGACTCGCCGTTCAAGCGAGCGAGACCGCCGATCAGCGCGCGATCGTCGCCGAACATCCGATCGCCATGCAGCTCCTGGAACTCGGTGAACGCTGCCGACAGATAATCGAGCGTGTAGGGTCGCTGCGGATGGCGCGCAAGTTGCGTGATCTGCCACGGCGACAACTTGCCGAAGATGCTACGGGTCAGCTGCTCGCTCTTGGTCTGCAAACGCGCGATCTCGTCCTGCACGTTCACCGCAGCATCTTTGGTGACGTAACGCAGCTCTTCGATCTTGGCTTCGAGTTCCGCAATCGGCTGCTCGAAATCGAGAAAATTAATAGGCATGGCCTGATCTTATCAGCGGTGCTTATCAGCCGTAAGCCGTGTTGGCCGTGCCCGGCGGCGGGCCGTAGACGACCCGCAAGCCCTCGGGGCCGACCAACTGCTCGAGTGCCTCGAGCAATTCCGGGCTTGCGCGCACTTTCCATTCCGGACCGAGTTCGAGCGCCGCACTCGCCCGCTCGCCTTGGTAACGCACACCGATCGCGCAGGGACCCGGTCGATGGGGTGCGAGCGTATCCGCCAGACGCTGCAGCATCAGGCTCTGGTCGGCACCTTGCGCGCGCGGCCACACGAGTACGATCCGCAGCGCCTGTTGCTCGCGCATACGATCGAGCTCGCTGATTTTTTTGGCCGATAGCCGCCACGTATCGCCCTGCTCATCGAAACGCAACTGTCCCTCGATCAGCACCAGCGCATCTTTGACGATGAGTTCGCGATACCGCTGCATGACCTCGTCGAAGAAAGTGACTTCCATTCGCCCGGTGCGATCGTCGAGCACGATGGAGGTTCGATTACCCTTCTTGCGAACCTCATGGATGTAACCAGCGATGGTCGCCTGGCGACCACCAAACCAGCCGCGCTCCGGCGCGCCCTGACTCGGCCGATCGCTGATGAGGTCGGCAATGCGACCGGTCACGAAGCGACCGAGATCCTTCTCATATCGATTGATCGGATGACCCGAGAGATACAGACCCAAGGTCTCGCGCTCACCGGCGAGGCGCACCGTCTCGCTCCACTCCGGTTGTGTCGGTGCGAGGTGATCCGCTGAAGAATTCGCCACCGTCGAGGGCGCGCTCAAGCCAAACAGATCGACCTGACCCGTCGCCTCAGCGCGAGTCGCCTGCTCACCGAGCTGCATCGCCGCCGGCAGACGCGCCATCAACGTCGCGCGATTCACACCCAACGAATCGAAACTACCCGAACGAATCAAAGCCTCGAGCACGCGCCGATTGACCCGATTGAGATCGAGCCTGCGACAAAAATCTTCCAGTGAGACATAGGGACCATTCTCGACGCGTTCGCTCGTGATCGCCTCGACGGCCGCCTCACCGACGCCGCGAATCGCACCGAGACCGTAACGAACCTGTCGTTCACCCGCGACCTCAAAGGCATAAGCCGATGAGTTCACATCCGGCGGCAACACGCTGATCCCCATGCGGTCACACTCGTCTTTGAGCGTGACCACCTTGTCGGTGTGCGCCATGTCGGCCGAGAGCACCGCGGCCATGAAGGCCTCGGGATGATGCGCCTTCAGCCAGCCCGTCTGATAAGAGAGCAACGCGTACGCGGCCGAGTGCG
>JALRHE010000331.1 GCA_023253235.1 Steroidobacteraceae bacterium | reverse complement strand
CTCTCTCTCCGCCAGTTTCGCCGCTAATCGATCAGTGCGGCGGACTTCACTTGGCACCATACGGGCGAACCCGTATGTAGTTGCAGCGTAGCGAGAGCGCGATGGGTAACGCGCGAGAGCAGCATCGCCTCACCACAGCGAACCGTGACTAAGGCCTGCGAGGCGTGTGCTTCGTCCGTGATCGACTCGATCACGCCCGATATGACGTTCTGGATGGTGCTCGAGCCCTGTGCAGACGTCGCGAGACTCACGTCGCGGGCCAGGATGCGAACTCGAATGGGCGCGCCCGCCGGCACGCCGCCATCGCGCACCCAGAGAGTCCCGTTGCCGAAACCAACCTCGGCAAGGTGAAACTCGCGATCAATGCGTTGGATGGCGCTCTCGACGACGACACCGGCCTCATCACCCGCAGCCATAGCCATGATGGGGTGCGTACAGATTTCCTGCAGATGACCGCTTGCGCTCACGCGTCCTTGGTCGAGCATCACCACGTGGTCGGCGAGGCGGGCGAGTTCATCGAGCGAGTGTGTGACGTAGATCACGGGGATCTGCAGCTCGCGGTGGAGTCGCTCGAGCCAAGGCAAAATTTCTTTGCGCCTGGCGATATCCAACGAGGCAAGCGGCTCATCAAGCAGCAGTATCCTCGGCTGGGTGACAAGCGCGCGTGCGATTGCGACGCGCTGTTTCTCACCGCCCGATAAGTTCACGGTGGATCGATCGAGCAATGAGCCGATGCCGAGCAGGTCGATGGCATCGTCGAGTGCGACGCGTGCCGCTTGCCGTTCGATACGCAATCGATTCAACCCGAACTCCAGATTACGACGTACGTCGAGATGTTCGAACAGACTCGCTTCCTGAAAGACAAACCCAAGTTCGCGCTGCCAGGTCGGCACGAAAATTTGGCGTTGATCGTCTTGCCAAACTTCATCGCCGATGAGGATTTGACCGGATGCGCGCTCGAGCCCCGCGACACAGCGCAGCACCGTCGTCTTGCCTGAGCCCGAAGGGCCGAAGAGGACAGTAACGCCGCGTGCCGGAACCGTGATGGTGATTGCGAGATTGAACTCTGCACGCTGTACGGCGAGCTGCAGCGAAATCGGTGGCGTGCTCATGGCAGCGCCGCTCCAGCGCGTCGACGCAGGCGAGTCAGCGCAATCAGCATGACGAAGGAGAACGCGACCATGAGCGCGGCAAGTCGATGCGCCGCCTCATACTCCATGGCCTCGACGTGGCCGAAGAGCTGCGTCGCAACGACGCGGGTCTCGCCCGGAATATCGCCACCGATCATCAGTACCACGCCGAACTCGCCCACGGTGTGTGCGAAGGTGAGTACCGCGGCCGTTAACAAGCCCGGCTTTGCCAGTGGCAGGGCAACACTGAAGAACGCATCCAACGGCTTGGCACGCAGCGTAGCAGCCACCTCCAGAGGCCTTCGTCCGAGCATCTCGAAGGAATGCAGAATCGGATAAACGGCGAATGGCAGCGAGAAAATCACCGAGCCGATCACCAGGCCCGTGAATGAGAACGACAGCAAGCCGAAGCCGAGGTGTTGAGTGACACTCCCGATCCAGCCATCAGGGCCGAGTGACAGCAGGATGTAGAAACCCAACACCGTCGGCGGCAGCACGAGCGGTAATGTGACTAGCGCGATGATGAAGCCGCGCCACCGCGAGCTCGTTCGAGCGAGCCACCACGCGAGCGGAGTCGCCAGCAGCAACAAGATCAACGTCGTGATCGCCGCCAATTGCAGCGTGAGCAGGATGGCTTGTCCGTCATCCGCACTCGGCATCATGGAAGTTCGTAACCGTAACGTCGGATGATGTCGCGGGCTGGCTTGGAGTCGAGATAGCGCAGTAGCGCGACAGCCGCCGGATTGTCTTTGCCCTTGGCCAGCAGGATCGCATCCTGCCTGATCGGGTCGTGCAGGTTGGCTGGGACGAGCCAAGCGGAACCTCCCTTCAGGCGACCATCCTGCATGACTTGCGACATCGCCACGAAGCCGAGTTCCGCGTTACCCGATGCCACAAATTGAAATGCCTGGTTGATGTTGGCGCCTTCGACAATTTTGGATCGCAGCTTATCGAGCAGACCGAGTGCGCTCAGAGTCTGCGTGGCTGCCGCTCCGTACGGCGCCAGTTTGGGGTTCGCGATCGCGAGCCGTCGGAAGTTGCCGTTACGCAGCACATCACCTTGGGTATCGACGTAATTGGTATTTCGACTCCATAAGGCGAGACGCCCGATGGCATAGGTGCGTTGCGTCTCCGTGACGGCGTAGCCCGCCCGGGCGAGTTTGCTCGGCGTCGTCGCGTCGGCTGCGAGCAGCACACCAAAGGGAGCGCCTTGACGGATCTGGGTATAGAGCTGCCCGGTAGCACCGAGCGAGACAAGGGCGCGATGACCACTCTCGCGCGCGAATTCGCTCGCGAGCAATTTCATCGGTGCCGCGAAATTGGCAGCCACAGCCACATGCACTTCGCCAGCACGGCTTGGCGAGCTCGTTAGAGCCGCCAATATCAGCAATGCCGCTATTCGTACGAGGGTCATGGCTCGCAGCGATGCCATAGCTTGAAGGGTCAACCCTCCTGCGCGAGGCGGCGCAGGTCGGCAGCAAAGGCGTCGATGGCGATATCAGGCTGGGCGATCAAGCGCAGTTGGTTACGACGATCGTAGACGTAGATCGTCGCCGAGTGATCGACCGTGTAATCCTTGCCGTCGGCCGTTGGTACTTTCACTGCGATCGCATGGAACGCCTTGACGACCTTCTCAAGCTCCGCAGGATCAGGGCGCAGACCGATAAAACTCGGATCGAAATTCTTCACGTAGGCTTCGAGGCGATCGGGTGTGTCGCGCTCAGGATCCACGCTCACGAGTAGTACCTGTAGCTTGCCCGCATCATCGCCTAGCGCATCGCGCACTTGACGCAGACGCATCAAGGTCGAGGGACACACGTCAGGGCAGCGCGTGAAACCGAAGAATACGAG
>JALRHE010000326.1 GCA_023253235.1 Steroidobacteraceae bacterium | reverse complement strand
GTTGCTGCTAGTAGAGCCGCCAGTAGCCAGTGGCGATACCAAGGCCACCCCGCTCGCCGAGTCGTGCTCGCCGTCATGGGCAGTCTCCCATGAGCTCGATGCTCGGCGCCTTTAGGCTCGCAGGGTTAGCCTGCAGCGCGGCATCGGGCTTGTAGAGGCGCAGCGTGAGACGAAGCGTGCCGTTACCCGTCGTTTCGATATCCGCTTCGTTGGTCTCGGGTCCAACATTCGCGCTGAATGACTCTCCTGCGCTGATATTTAAAGAATGCCCGCTGAGGCTGTAGCGGTGCGACTCGACCGGAAAGAGAAAGTTATCTTCCGCGTAAGCCGTGATACTCCACCATGCGGCAGTCGGCGCGACGCCGCTCAAGCGGTAGCGACATTCGGCACGCAGCGGTTTACCAAGATCGTCATGCGTGGCTAGAAAATAAATCGTCTCGCTGCGATCGAGTGCTAGCACGGCATTCACTGCGATGCGTGCTCGGGTGTAAAGACCGGCATCGGCGCTGCCCGCAAGCAGATCCGCGCGCCACGCGCCTACCGTCACTCCCTCGACTCCGACGCGTTTCAAGACGAACCAGGTGCTGCCGAGTCCGACTGCGGCAGCTGCCAAATACAGCAATACGAGCGAGATCCGTCGTTTCACGCGCGGCGCTTGAGAGACTCTTCGATGAATTTAGTGACGAGCTGGGGTTGAGTGACCGGAAGCATGTGCCCGCCCTCGACGATCTCGAGGTGGGCGCGCTTGAGTTTTTCCGCCAACGCCACGCCCTGGTTCTTGGAGTCGAGGATACGATCCTGACGTGCGACGAGGATATTCACAGGTGGTGCGTCCTCGCGACTCAACTCGTCATAACGAGCGATGAGCGCCGGTAGATTGTCAGGCAGGGCGCAGAGATCTTCCGACGTTGCAACGAACTGGCTAGGACGCATGGCAAGGATGCCGCCTGCTCGAACGGCAAAATCCTTGGGCACCGGGTCGGGGCCGAAGATGGCAGGCAGCACCTTGTCGCGACCGAGCATGAATCCCGGCGTCGCTAGTGTCCACGCGATGATCTGCCTTGCAATACGGTTGCTGATATCGAGTGCGCGAAATGCCTTGGGTACTTCCGGCGGGGTGAAAGCCAGTGGCGTGATGAGTGCGAGGCCAGCGACCCGAGTCGGGTGATGAATGGCAAGTGTGAGTGCCAGAGCACCACCCAAGGAGTGACCGACCACAAAGGCTTTATCGATCTTCAGATGATCGAGTAAGGCGACGAACGTCTCGGCCTGCTGGCGTAGCGTCGTAGCGGCGCCGGCGCTCCGACTCGAGTAACCCGAGCCCGGTCGATCCAGAGTCACGACCCGCGTATGTTGAGCGATCGCATCGACGAGGTGGTAGGCAAAATGATGCAACTGTCCGCCGAGCCCGTGCAGCATCAGGACGGGCGGAATAGCTTCGCCTGCAACGCCTCGATCGAGAACATGCACGCGAGCTTTTGGTAAATCGATGAACTTGCCGACAGGCGGGATGCGTTGTTCGACGCCGCGTGCCGTTCGTAAGGTCAGCCAAATCAGGCTGAGCACGAAAAGACTGGCCAAAAATATCGTGGTCGCAAGCATCGTAGTTACCGAGTTCAGAACATGAGTTTGCGCGCGAGCTTCCAGTAGGTGATCGGCATGAGGCGCTCTGCCCAGGCACCGATCTTCGCATCGGTGCCGACGATCACGCGCGGCTGTCGACGCTCGACGGCGCTGAGGATAATTGCCGCAGCTTCGGCGGGTGGTAGCCGCAAGAGCTTCTGCACGCGAGCCAGGCGTCGCTCGAGATCGGCCGGCGCGAGATCTTTCGACTGGCGTGCGTTACGAGCAATGGAGGTATTGACGCCGCCCGGGCACACCACCGTCACACCGATATGTCCGTCCTCGAGCTCGTGTCGAAGCGCATCGGAAAAGCCACGCACGGCAAACTTGCTTGCGACGTACGCGGATTGGCCTGCGGGAGCGATCAATCCGAACAGGCTCGAAATGTTGGTGACATGGGCTGTGTCGCTACGCTCGAGGATGGGTAGAAAAGCGCGCGTCATACGCACGACGCCCCAGAAGTTGATGTCCATCAGCCACTCGAAATCGGCTGGCTTGATGTCGCGAAAGTCTCCCTCGATCGCCACTCCCGCATTATTGAAAAGCAGGTTTACGGTCGGATGTTCCGCGAGCACGGCTGATGGAAAGGCGTCGATCGCTTCACGCGAGGCGACATCGAGAAGATGCGTCGAGACGCGCAGTTGCGGTCGGCGCTGCCGATGGGATTCGAGCATCGTGGCCGTTTCGGCGAGTGTTTGCTCGCGAATATCGGCGAGTGCCAAGTGACAGCCACGCTCGGCGAGGCTGAGCGCCAGAGCCCGGCCGATGCCGCTGCCGGCTCCCGTGATGACGGCGGTTTGACCTTCGAAAGAGATGCGCGAACTCATTGGGATGCCTTTGCGAAACGCAGATGGGGATCGACGAGGGGTGAGAAGCGCGTGACGTGAACGTCACGCAAATAGTTCTGATGGATGCGCCACGGGAAACGATCTCCTTGCTTCGGTAGCGAGGGCAGGGCGCGCAGTACATAGCCCGAGGTGAAATCGAGGAAGGGCTGTTCGCTCACGCTGGGGTCGCGCTCTGCCACGACGCTGTCGTAGCCACGTTTGTCCATATGACGCAGCAGTCGACCGAGATAGTGCGAGATCAGATCGGCGCGCAGAGTCCACGACGCATTCGTGTAGCCGAAGGTGTAGACAAGATTCGGCACCCCACTGAAGAGCGCGCCACGATAGACCATGATCTCCTCGAGCTTGACGGGTTTGTCGTCGACGCGCAGCTCGGCGCCGCCCAAGGCTTCGATTTTAAGGCCCGTGGCCGTGATGATGAGATCGGCTTCGAGCACATCACCCGATTGCAATTCGATCCCTCGCGGCACGAAGCGTCGAATCTGATCCGTGACCATCGAAACTTTGCCAGCCGAGATGGCCTTGAAGAGATCTCCATCCGGTACCGCGCAGAGACGCTGATCCCACGGGTTGTAGTTGGGAGTGAGATGTTTCGCAATATCGAAATCGGCGGGTAATTCCTTCCGCGCCAGATTGATGACGCTCTTCTTGAAAGGTTTCGGTCGCGATTTGGCGAGCGAGTAAAAGAATATTCCCGACAGAATGCACTTCCAACGCACGATCCAGTAGGCGAGACGTTTTGGCATCCAAGGTGTAAGCCATTTGGCGAGCGGATCGTCGGCGGGCTGGGTCGCAATGTAGGTGGGCGATCGCTGCAGCAGTGTTACGTGGGCGGCCTGATCGGCCATCGAGGGAACGAGGGTGACGGCAGTGGCGCCACTGCCGATCACGATCACTTTTTTACCTCGGTAATCGAGGTTCTCAGGCCAGAACTGTGGATGAACGATGTCGCCCTGAAAGTCCGCTTCGCCTTCCCAATGAGGTCGATGACCTTCTGTGTAGCTGTAGTAGCCGCTGCAAAAATGCAGGAAGCGGGTCTCGAGAGTCGAGTGGGTGCCGTCCCGATGGGCAATCTCGACGGTCCATTTGGCTCTCGTTGATGACCACGCTGCCGAGACTACGCGTTGACCAAAGCGAATGAGTTTGTCCACTCCGGTTTCTGCAGCCGTCTCTTCGATGTAACGCCGTATGGACGGACCATCGACGATGGAGCGCTGTTCACGCCAAGGCCGTGCGCGATAGCCAAGGGTGTACATATCCGAGTCAGATCGGATGCCGGGGTAACGGAAGAGATCCCAAGTGCCGCCTATGCGCTCACGGGCTTCGATGATGGCGATACGCTTGTGCGGAAAGCGACGGCGCAAATCGGCTGCCGAGCCGACACCGGTCAGGCCGGCACCGACGATCAACACATCGAACGAAGACTCCGACATCGACAATCCCCACCTCACCCCCGATCACGGGGCGAGGTGAGGATACTAGAAGCGACGCGGTCTAGAGATAGCTGTTGCGCAGTAGATTGACGACGTTCATCGGGATGGCATTCGCTTGCACCAGCAGGGCGATACCCGATTCCTGCAAGACTTGCGCCCTTGCTAGGGCAGCGGTTTCGGCCGCTATATCGGCATCCATGATGCGCGAGCGCGCCGCAATTTGGTTCTCTTCGGCGACGCGAAGGTTGTCGATGGCGCTATCGAGCCGGTTCAAGACACCGCCCAATCGCGCGCGGGTCGAATTGACGGTTTGTAGCGCACCATCGATGGTTTGGATCGCGAGGTTCGCACCGGCAATCGTTGAGATATCGATGTTGGCGACAGAGCGGAAATCCGGGCTCTGCAACGAGCCAACCACTTGTAGCGTCCGCTCATTCACACCAGTCGATTCGCTGAGTTCCACCGTTCCGCTCAAGATGCCACTCGGCGCGACGTAGCTGATGTTGATGCCGGGCGAGACGCCGTTCGGGCCGGTCGTGGTGATGCCGAAGTTTCCGGCAACGCTCAAGTAATCCGGCGCAGGGTCCGTATCGGGGCCGAGTTCCCCTTGTACGCTGAACGCGGTCTGTCCAAGTCCGGTGGCCGAGTTGAATTGCACGGAGCCACTTAACACGCCGGTTGGTGCTGCATAGGCAATCGAGATGGATCCGGCAACGCCCGCAGCGCTCGTCTGCAGCAAGCCGAAGTTACCCGCCACGGTAGCGAAGTCCGGCGCCGGGTCAGTGTCGGGGCCGAGTTGTCCGACAACGTCGAAGTTAGTTTGCGTGAGGCCCGTGCTCGAACTGAAGGTGATGTCGCCGGTCAGCACGCCTGCAGGCGCCAAATAGGCCAGATCGATCGTACCGGTTTGTCCGGCGGCACCGGTGATCGAAACACCGAAGTTACCTGCGGTGGTCGAGTAATCCGGTGCCGTCTCGTTCCCGACATCGGTCGCTTGGAACGTGACCGTGATGGTTCGCCCATCGGCGGCCGAGAGCACGACGCCCTTGCCATTTGAGAAGCCGTTCTGGGCAACAACGCCAGTCTGCCCTGAGACTTGGTTGATCGCATTGATGGTGGTTGCGATGTTGGAGGTCATGCTGCTCGTTTTGTTG
>JALRHE010000271.1 GCA_023253235.1 Steroidobacteraceae bacterium | reverse complement strand
CGGCTTGATCGCCTTGGCGGTCATGGTCCTCACCTTCGTTGGGGCCTTCATGTGGGTGCAACACCGCGTGATGCATCTGCACGACGAGGAGCTGCGCCGAACTCTGCTCGGTGAGCTCGAGTTGCGACGGCAATTCGATCGAACCTCCGGACGAGCAAAGCTGATTGATGGGCTCGCCTGGCGTAGCTCGATCGTCGACGCAACTCGCTATCTGGTGTTGATCGACTCGACCGGTAAGCCTGCAGTCGGTGACCCGGCGATGTTGCCTGTCGAAAGTTTACAGCGGATTCAAAAACAAGGCTGGTTTCGGGTCAGTGACGAGGCCGGTCCGGATATCTTTGTGGTCGGACTGACGCTCGATGATGGCGCGAAACTCTTGATGAGTTATCGAGATCCCATCCGGCGCGACATGGCTCGAACACTCGGGCGGACAGCAGTCTTGGGTGTCTTGTTGATCATGGGTATCGGTGTCGCGACCGGTCTAATTTTGAATCATTACGCGCTGACCCAGATTCGTAACATTGCGCACACCGCTCGACGTATTCAGCGGGGCCAGATGGCTGCTCGAGCACCGGTGTCGCAGCGGGTCGATGCCATGGGCGCATTGGCTCGAACGCTCAATGAAATGTTGGATCAAAACGAAGCCCTGGTCACGGGCTTACGCACGATCACCGAAAGTTTGGCGCATGATCTGCGTACGCCCATGATGCGTATCCGTCGATCCATCGATTCGGCCCGCTCGGCCGCAAGCGATGCCGAACGCCAAGCTCACTTGAACGAGGCGGAGGCGGGTATCGCTCGTAGCCTGCAGGTGTTCAATGCGCTCGTCGATTTGGCTCGCGCCGAGGCCGGGCTCGCCTACGAATCGATGGAGGTGTTGGATCTCGGCACGTTAGCGACCGATCTTGCCGAACTATTCGAGCCCTTGGCTGAGGAGCGAGGGCAAAAGCTCGAACGTCGCGTTCGTCCGGTGATGGTGACAGGACATCGACAGATTCTGTCGCAGGCCGTGGGAAATCTACTGGAGAACGCCATCAAATATTCGCCAGCGGGCGCAGTGCTTAGTGTTTCGGTCGAAACCATGGACGACGGTACACCCGAGATCGTGGTGCAAGATCGCGGCCCTGGAATTCCCGTGAATGCGCGTGAGCAGGCGGTGCGACCCTTTGTCAGGCTCGAGGGTGCATCGGGCGAATTCGGGAGTGGTTTGGGGCTTGCGATTGCAGCCGCTGTGGCGCGCTTACATCGCGGCAAGCTGGTACTCGAGAGTGCCGACCCGGGTCTGCGAGTCAGACTGCGCTTCGGTCACGCCTGAGGTTTTGGCCACCACATCCGAATCATCAGGCCCGTTGCGGGCGCTGACAGATTCCGCGCTTCGATTCGCCCTCCGTGGGCGCCGAGTACCCGTGCAGCAATGGCGAGGCCGAGTCCCGTGCCGCCGCTGACGCGACCCCGATCACGTTCGACTCGATAGAACGGTTCGAAGATTTGCGCGAGCTGGCTCTCCGGCACTCCGGGACCAGCGTCGCTGACGGTGAGGCATGCTTCGTGTGCGTTTTGCTCGAGGGTGATGGAGACAGCGCTCTCGGCTTTCGTGTACCGAATGGCATTGCGAACCACATTCTCGATCGCTGCAGATGCCCACTGGGGATCGAGCGACAGAATGCAGGGGGTATCGTCCATTTGCCATTCGATCCGGCAGTGCTTTTCTTTGGCCTCGAAGCGAGCATCGGTGGCGATACGCTCGAGCAGATGACGCAGATCGAGCGATTCCTTGTGTAGGCTCGAAGGCTCTGACTGCAGGCGCGATATCGACAGGATGTCCTCGATCAGTTCATCGAGTCGCGCAATATCGAGTTCGAGTCGATCGAGCTCGGGTGGTGTATCCGTGCGTTTGCGCAATAGAGCAACCGCCAAGCGCATACGGGTGAGGGGTGAACGCAGTTCGTGCGAGACGTCGCGTAACAGCTGTTCCTTCGCCTGCAACGCCGCACCGAGTCGCGCCGCCATCTGATCGAAGGTATATGCGAGTTCTCCAAGTTCGTCGCGACGCTGCAGCGATGCACGGGTGACTCTCGCTTCGAGTTTTCCAGATGACAAGGCTTCTGCGGTGCGCTTCAGGTCGATGATCGGTCTCGTAATGGAGCCGGCGAGCCAATAGCTGGCGACTGCCGTCAGTAACAAGGCGAGCGCGAGCAGCGAAAGTCGGGTCGCCGGCAAGCCGAACACACCGCGACGGCCGTCGCGAGGGAGCGTCATCAGCAAGTAGCGTTGACCGTCGGCGCCGGAAAGTATCGGCATACTACTCGGCAGATCGAGTGTTACGACTGATCCGCCGAGGAGTGTTTCGCCGTTTGTCGCGCCCGAAATGCGTTCGGACATGTTCGGCTCGGAAGGCGAGCCGCGTCGTGGGATCGGACGCTCGAGCAGCTCGTCACCCCATTCGTCGACAACCAAAAAAATCAGCAGGCTGTCTCGATCGGCAGCCTGTCGTCGGGCCCAATCGGTCAGACCGGCGCGCCCGCCCGTAGCGAGAGCCTCGGCCGCGGTTTCGGCGCCCGCGGTCAACTCGATCGCCGAGCGAGTGGCGCGTTGCTCGAGATACCAGGAAGTGATGGCGATGGCGCCGAGCCCCGTGGCGAGCAAGGTGAGGAAAATCGTCACGAAGATGCGCCAGGCGAGACGACTCACGATGGCTCCACCAACAAGAGCTCATAGCCCGTACCGCGCACTGAGCGGATTTCGATACCGCTTGCTCCGGCTTGGGCGAGTTTGCGTCTGAGATTGCTGATATGGGTATCGATGCTGCGATCGTACAGCGTCAGTTTTCGCCCGAGCGCTTGCTCGGTCAGTTCCGCGCGCTCGATCGGCTGGGCGGCAGCTTTGGCGAGGAGCGTGATGATGCGTAGCTCGGCCGCCGTTAAATCCAGCGCGGCGTCCGCCCACGTTGCGCGGCGACGCCTTTCGTCGATCTTCAGTTTGCCGAGCTCGAGCACCGCCTGAGTGGTCTCGTGCGTGGCGCTCTGGGCACGGCGGTGTATTGCTCGCAATCGCGCCGCGAGCTCGCGCGGATCGAAGGGTTTGGCGAGATAATCGTCGGCACCCAGTTCGAGACCGAGTATGCGATCCACCGCCTCACCGCGAGCGGTCAGCATCAGAACCGGCAAACGTGCGTGGCTTTGTCGCAGAGAGCGAAGCAAGTCGAAGCCGCTCGCGCCGGGGAGCATCACATCGAGCACGAGCAGATCTGCTGGGCGTTCGCTGATGGCTGCAAGGCCCTGCGCAGCATCGGCCGCACTCTCGACTTCGAAGCCCTCGCTGGCAAGAAACTCTTGCAGCATCGACGTGAGTTCCTGATCGTCGTCGATGACCAATACGCGCGTCGTCATGGGGCTCATGGTGCGATGAAGATCGGATATTGTCAGCCTGAGGCTCTCAACTTCACAGATCTTTGCAACACCTTTGCTGTCTCTTGGCGGACGATAGCAGACGAGGATGGTCGAAATCGGCGAGGATATCCCTCAAGCCGATAGACACAGGAGTTCACGATGCAGCCCCGAAAAGTTTTATTGCTGATTGCCGCCCTGACGGCGAGTGCTTCACTCATGGCTGACGAGGCTGCTCCGCCGCCACCACCACCGCCAGGCGCGCCGTTGTCGGTCGATGGATTGCCGCCCCCCAATGAAATTCGTCGCATCGTCATTCGCGGCGTCGATCAAGATCCGATCGAGCTTTTGCGCATGCATCGTGGAATGCATGACGAAGGCGGTGCTCGCAAGGTGATGCGAAACTGGGATCGTATGATGGATGAGCTCGATCTGACCCCGCAGCAGCGCGGCAAGATCACCGAGCACAGAGCGACCTATCAGCCCGAGTTACGCAAGCTTCGAGAAGAGTTGCAGCAGGCGCGGCGCGCACTGCGTGATACGAATCCGGGCGACGCTAAGTACGCGAGCAAGGTCGCCGAGACGGCCAAGCGTGTGGGCGAGTTGTCGGCCAAGATGGTGAGTCAATCGGCCGAGTTGCGTAGCAAGGTTTGGAGCGTGCTGACTCCCGAGCAGCAGAAGAAGATGCTCGAGCGCCAGCAGACGATGCGTGATCGAATGGGCAAAGCCCGAGAGGTCAGGATCGAGCGTCGCGTTGAGGGCGGTGAACGTCCCGCGATCTGGATCGAGCGTAAGCGCGACTGAGCTCCGATGGTTCTGCGTCATGCAGCCAAAAAAAAGCCCGGGGTTTTGCCCCGGGCTTTTTTCTTGAACTTGACGAACTGATCAGTTGACCATGTTCTTGAGGTTCTTCAACGGCATAGCGCGAACCTTCTTCGAGGCCGGCTTTGCCTTGAACATCATCTTCTCACCCGTGAACGGGTTGACGCCTTCGCGAGCCTTCGTGGCCGGCTTCTTGACGACCTTGAGCTTGGCCAGACCCGGCAGGGTGAACAGGCCGTTGGCGCGCAGGCTCTTCTTGATGATGCCGTTCAGCGAATCGAAAACGGCAGAGACGTTCTTGCGCGACAACTCGGTGTCCTTCGCAATCTGATTGAGGATTTCGGACTTGGTCGGCGGACCACCCTTTTTCGCCATCGTGGAATTCTCCTGAATTTATAGTGTGGCGCGCATTCGCGCGCGTTTCGATTCGGGCGGAAACATAGCACATGGATCTTTCCGCGCAAACACTTTTCGACGTTTCTCCCCGTAAAAAACGGGGTTTTTATCAACTGCGCAGGAGGATCAGCAACACTTGGATGATGATTCCTGCCCACATCGGCGACAGATCAAGTCCGCCGATCGCCGGCACCGCACGACGAATACGTCCTAAAACGGGCTCACAGAGCGACTCCAGCAGTGATTGAAACGGCGAACGTACGCCCGGGGAGATCATCGAGGCCAGTGCGTATATGAAGATCGCCCAAAAGTAGAGCCACAAGGC
>JALRHE010000268.1 GCA_023253235.1 Steroidobacteraceae bacterium | reverse complement strand
GGCCCCATCAATTCGATCTATCAAGCACGGTTCCTGCGCTATCTCGAGCATCGCGGTCTCGCCGACACTTCGCAGCAGCGCGGGTGGGGGATATTCGGTGACGGCGAGATGGACGAACCGGAGTCGATCGGCGCTTGGATGCCGTGCTTACGCAAGGCTTCGCACACGAGTGGCCCGACCGTGAGGTTGGGGACGTAGTGGTTGTCCATCACATCGAAGTGAATGACATCGGCACCGGCTGCGAGCACGGCATTGACCTCGTCACCCAAACGCGCGAAGTCCGCCGAGAGTATCGAGGGTGCGATCCACGGTGACAATTTCATGACTTGATTCCTCGGTTCTCGCGTATCACGTTCCAGGCTTCGATGATTTGCTGCGTGCGCTGCTGTGCATGCGCCAACATCGACTCCGGCAAGCCGTTGGCCTTGAGCTTATCAGGGTGGTTGCGCGAGAGCTGTCGTCGGTAAGCCTTGGATAACTCCGCAGGCCCGGCCGACGCGGGCAAGCCGAGTACGTCGTAAGCCTCGGCGAGAGACATCCGAGCGGCTGTCGCAGAGCGTGCGCCACCGCTACTGCGCGCGCGCTGTTGCTCTGCGCCCGGACGCGACTTGCGCGCCGAGTCGGCACCGGCGCCAGACTGCGTCGCACGCGGCTCATCGCTCGTGCGTCCAGAGCCCGGTCGATTCCAATCGGCCGCATCACCACGATTACCGCGTGCGCGATAGCGGATACGCAGCGCCGCCTCGAGATGCGCGAACTCGAGACCGGCTACACCGACCATGGCTGCCACTTTGGTCAGCAGGGGTCGCGCCGGACCGCGCAGATCGGAACCGCCGATCGCAGCACGCATCTGGATTTCGAGAAAAGTGCGCAGCATATCGGGACGACCTGCGCACGACCGCCGCAGCGCCATGACGGCGCGCGAGATGTCGTAGTCGGGTTGCTTGCCCAGATTGAACCGCTCGATCGCTCGTGCGGTTTGTGCGGCATCGAGCTGGAAGTCCTGCATCACCGCGCGAGCCGCGCGGATGTCTTGCTCCGAAACGCGACCGTCGCATTTGGCGACGTGACCCATGACCTCGAAAGTCGTGTCGAAAAATCGCTCACCGACCTGCTGCGGCGCATCCGCCATCGCCGGCGATTCGGTAGCGCCCGGCTCCTCGGCAAACGGATCGCCGTCTTCGACGTGATGGAACGACTTGGCTCGAGGCTTGGAGGACGAGGTGGTCTTGGCAGCCGCGCCAGACTGGCTGGGCGGCGCTTTACTCTGGCTGGATCCGTCACCCTGACTGCCGGCGACCTTGTCGTCGACGAGGTGACCCGCCAACACGCCGAGCGCGGCACCGACCGGGCCACCGACCAGCATGCCGACAGCACCGCCGACGAGTTTCCCGCTCCACTGCATGCTGCAATACTACCAATCCCCGGCGAAGGGCCGGCAACTCGACGAGAACCCCCGCGTGCCATCCACCTCCTTAGTGCATACCACCCACCTGCGCCACCTGCCGCTGCTGCACCGAGGCAAGGTTCGTGACATCTACGACATCGATTCCGGTCACATGCTGATCGTGACGACGGATCGCCTCTCCGCCTTCGACGTCGTGCTGTCTGATCCGATTCCCTACAAAGGCCAGGTTCTGACGGAGATTTCCGATTTTTGGTTCAAGCGCACGAGCTCGATCGTGCCGAACCAACTATCCAATCGCAGCCTCGACGAGTTGCCGCTCGATGCCGACGAACGCGAACAGTTGCGCGGCCGCGCGATCATCGTTCGAAAGCTCAAGGCGCTGCCTCTCGAGGCGGTGGTTCGCGGTTATTTGATCGGTTCAGGATGGAAGGACTATCAGGCGACCGGCAAAGTCTGCGGCATCGACCTGCCCGCAGGGCTCGCCCTGGCGGAACGCCTACCCGCACCGCTGTTCACACCGGCGAGCAAAGCACCTGCCGGTCAGCACGACGAAAATATCCGCTACGACGAGGTGGAGGCTTTGATCGGCGCGCCGATGGCGGCGAAGGTGCGCGAGACGTCGCTCGCACTCTATGAATTCGCGGCAAGTCACGCGCGCGATTGCGGCATCATCATCGCCGACACAAAATTCGAATTCGGTCTCGATGCCGATGGTCGACTGACGTTGATCGACGAAGTATTGACGCCCGACTCATCGCGCTTCTGGCCTGCCGATACCTACCGAGTTGGTATCAGCCCGCCGTCGTTCGACAAGCAATTCGTGCGCGACTGGCTTACCTCACCGGCCTCCGGCTGGGATCGGAACTCTGGCGAGCCCCCGCCGCCGCTGCCCGACGAGATCGTCGAGAAGACGCGCGCTAAGTACGTCGAGGCCTATGAGCGCCTGACCGGTCGGGAGTTCACGTGACCACGTGGCTGCTGACGGGCGGTGCCGGCTACATCGGCGCCCAT
>JALRHE010000251.1 GCA_023253235.1 Steroidobacteraceae bacterium | reverse complement strand
CGACCGCGTGAGGTTTTGAGTCCGACCAAACCACAGCAGCTCGCTGGTATACGAATCGATCCGCCGCCATCGCTCGCATGGGCAATCGGCACCATACCAGCGCTGACTGCAGCTGCCGATCCGCCGGAGGACCCACCGGCGACCCGATCGAGTTGCCACGGATTTCGAACGGCGCCGTGCAGGGCGGACTCGGTAGTCGTGGTGAGACCTAACTCCGGACTGGCCGCCTTGCCGACGATCACGAACCCTGCACGTCGAAAACGCTTAATGAGCTCGCCATCGTGGTCGTAACTCAGCTGCTCGAAAAAGCGACTCCCGTTAGTGACTCGGGTCCCCGCCATAGCGACCCATAAATCTTTGAGAAGAAACGGCACGCCCGAAAAAGGCGCTTGTCGATCGAGTTGTCGCAACGACTCGGCGGCTAACTCAAAGTGGCGCAAGCTGACCGCGTTGACGACGGGATTGAGCGACTCGATCCGTGCGATCGTTCGATCGAGCATTTCGCGCGCAGTGATATCGCCTCGGCGAATCGACTCGGCTAGGGCAGTTGCATCGAGTTCATCTAACGCATCCCAACGTGGCACGACGTCTCCGCTGGTCGCGGAACTCGCATCAGAAGTACCGACTGCGACGGCACTCGCGGCTAACCCGCCAAGGACCGCTCGTCTTGTGACATCTTCACTCATTGAACGGAACTCCCTAGCGAACCTTGATACGGGGTGCCTCGGCGCCGCGACGTAGACGCTTGATGAACTCATCGAGCGGCGCTGGCTCGAGCACGTCGGCATCGGGTGGGCCACCGCGCTCCCAAAACTCCTGCCAACTCGGAAACAGCGAGTGATAACCACCATCGTAGGGCTCTACGTCAGGCCACCGCATTTTCTGGGTTCCGAGCGGCGGCTTGTTCAGATCGGTGGCGTACCAATAAAGTGGCAGTCGACGCTTGAAATACCAGCGCCCTGCCCTGCGCTCGTAATCGTCGACGTACATCATCTGCATGATGACCCACTCGGTCGATGTCTCATGTTCGTTCTTGGAGTAGACGACGCCCCGGGCGTGGTCAGGGTCTTCGAACTCGATGATGTGATTGCCGATGTGATGCGAGGTACCGGTGAACTGCACGCGCAGCGTCTCGTCCAACCAATCGCGCAGGGCGCGGCGCCCGCGGCTGTCGCGCCCCACCCTTACGTCCTCGACGAACAACCCGGCTAGCGCATCGACATCGCGCATATCGAGCGCCAAGCCGTAACGGGCAGCCAACTGCCTAATTTCCTCGATGGACTCAAGCCGATCGAGCCGGGACTCGACCGAAGCGGACTGGTTCATTGTCATGCCCCCGTAAAACCGTTGTTTTCGTAAATATAGTCGTTTATTTCTACGAATTGGTAATAAAATGACCGGAAAAACCGGTGTGTTTCGCATCTCTAACGGGGTTTTTCGATGGGAAAGAAAATCAATGCCGCGCTAATTGGGTCCGGCAATATCGGCACCGACCTCATGGTGAAAGCCTTGAGAAGCACCGAAATTAACCCGGTGTGGATGGTGGGAATCGACCCGGCCTCCGATGGACTCGCCAAGGCGCGCGACCGAGGACTGAAAACGACTGACCAAGGCGTCGACGGATTGCTGCCGCACTTGCTCGAGGACGATATCCGTATTGCATTTGATGCGACCTCCGCCTACGTGCATCACGAAAACGCGCGCAAGTTACGCGAAGCCGGCGTGGTGGTGATTGACCTCACACCCGCAGCGATCGGCCCCTTTTGCGTTCCGCCGGTGAATCTCGCCGAGCATGCCGGCCGACGTGAGATGAACGTGAACATGGTCACCTGCGGTGGTCAGGCGACGATTCCGATGGTTGCGGCGGTAAGTCGAGTTCAACCGGTTGATTACG
Source organism: Steroidobacteraceae bacterium (assembly GCA_023253235.1). Taxonomy (GTDB): domain Bacteria; phylum Pseudomonadota; class Gammaproteobacteria; order Steroidobacterales; family Steroidobacteraceae; genus UBA964. The sequence goes on along the minus strand of JALRHE010000251.1, from coordinate 423 downwards.
CCGAAATCGTAGCGACCGTTTCGTCGCGTTCTGCTGGACCTGGAACTCGTAAGAACATCGACGAGTTCACCCGCACCACCGCGCGCGGAATCGAGATCGTCGGCGGTGCCAAGCGCGGCAAGGCGATCATTATCCTGAACCCTGCAGAACCACCGTTGATCATGCGCGACACGGTGCACTGCCTCACGGCGACTGAACCCGATCAAACCGGGATCATCGAATCGGTGCATCGCATGATCACCGAGGTGCAACGCTACGTACCGGGCTACTCACTGAAAAACGGACCGGTGTTCGACGGCAATCGGGTTTCGATTTACCTCGAGGTCGAAGGTCTCGGAGACTACTTGCCGAAATATGCAGGCAACCTCGACATCATGACCGCCGCCGCCCTGCGCACGGCCGAGATGCTCGCGCCAGAAATCG
>JALRHE010000217.1 GCA_023253235.1 Steroidobacteraceae bacterium | reverse complement strand
CAGCCAGGTGGCGATTCGGTACAGCCCGAGACTCATTGGATTTCTCTCACGGACTGGCACTCAAAGTATCGCGATAACCGGTCAGCAGCTGCGACCAATCTCGCTCGTCGAAACGGTGCTGTGGCAGTGCGTCACCCACTTTGAGAATCGAGCGGCGTAGACGAACGAGATTAGCGTCGCACCACAGCCCCCGCTTGCGCATACGACCCCGATCGAAGTCGATCATCCACCAACGCCCGTCTGCACCATGCAGAATGTTGTGTGCATTGAGGTCGGCATGATCGAGTCCGACGTGATGAAATCGGGCAACGAGTTGCCCTATCGAATACCAATCTTCGTCACGCAGATCGAGTGCGGTGATACGCATCGCCAGCGTTCGCACCTCGGGGATGCGTTCGGTAATCAGATCACCGCGATAAAACCGACCGCTGCGTACATACCGAGCGGCCACCACCCTAGGCACCGGTAAACCTGCCTGTCGTAAGCGCTGCGTCAGGTGGAATTCCGCGATCGGACGCGACATCGATTCGCCGCGATCAAAGTAGCGATCACCGAGCCAGCGTGCGAGAAGACCGCCTCGATGATAGTGACGCAGAGCCCACGCGACACCGTTGGTCTCGATGAAGAGTGTGCTGCCGCGACCAGCCGCCGAACCGGCGATCGCGCCGCGGCTCTGCCAATAGACCGGCTCGAACCACTGCAGCGTCGCACCTTGGGACAAATTGCTGCCATGCGAGGGGTCATATAGCATCACGGCGTCGCCGGCTTCGATCCGCACCCAAGGCGGTTCCGGTGACTGACCCTCGCTCATCGAAGCCCCCTGACGGACGATCCCATGTTGCACTTCGACACGCCGCCCGCCTCCGTGTGCCTGTTGCGGCTGTCGGCCATCGGCGACACCTGCCACGTCGTACCCTTGTTACGTACGCTGCAAAGAGCCTGGCCTGACACCCGCTTCACCTGGATCATCGGCCGCGCCGAAGCACGCTTGATGAGCCTGTTGCCTGACGTCGAGTTTATCACCGTCGACAAACGAGCCGGATTTTCAGGCCTCGCCGCCTTGCGCAGGCAGTTGCAGGGACGTCGCTTCGATCTCTTGATGCACCTGCAGTTGTCCTTGCGCGCGAGTCTCGTCGCTGCCGTCATTCCGGCCCGCCGTAAGCTCGGCTTTGACCGCTCGCGGGCACGCGAAGGCCAGTGGCTATTCACCAATGCCAAAATTGCTGCGCGGCAACGCCAACACGTCCTCGACAGCTTCATGGAATTCGCTACTGCCTGCGGAATCACCGAACACCTCTTCGAGTGGAATTTGCCGCTGCCCGCAGATGCGTTGAACTACGCGCAGGAATGGATTCCGACAAACGAGACGACTGCCGCAGGCACCCTCGTCATCAGCGCTTGCTCAAGCCACGTGCGGCGCAATTGGTTGCCGGAGCGTTATGCCGCCGTCGCACAGCACGCCATCGATCAGCACGGCATGCGAGTCATCCTCGCTGGTGGCCCGGGTCCGATCGAGCGTGAGATGGCAGACGCGATTCGACGGCACTGCCCCGCCGTGATCGATCAGGTTGGCAAAGATACGCTGCCGCAGATGCTCGCGTTACTGGCGCGGGCGCGGGTATTACTCGCACCGGATACAGGGCCTGCCCACATGGCAACCATGGTCGGGACGCCGGTCATCGGGCTCTATGCCGCCACCAATCCGGCGCGCAGCGGCCCCTATCTCTCGCGGCAATGGTGTATCGATGCCTTTCCGCGGGCGGCAGCGAAATTCAAGCAGGCAACGCCCGACACGCTGCCGTGGCACACCAAGATCGAAGAACCCGGCGTCATGGAATTGATCGAGGTCACGGAGGTCTGCAACCGTCTCGATGCCTTGCTAGCATGTCAGCCATGAAAGACATCCTCGTACCCATCTCGCCCGGCGAGCTGCTCGACAAGATCACCATCCTGCGTATCAAAGCCGCTCGCATCGACGATGCGGAAAAATTGCGAAATGTCCGCTTGGAGCTCGATCTGCTCGAGCAGACCTGGCGTGACAGCGGTTGCGCCGTACCTGAAGTGGCCGCCGACGAGGCAGAATTGCAACGCGTCAACGAAGCGCTGTGGGTCATCGAAGATGACATTCGTGACAAGGAGCGCGCCCGGGAATTCGACGCCAAGTTCATCGAACTCGCCCGCGCCGTGTATGTCACCAACGATCAGCGTGCGGCCGCGAAGAAGCGCATCAACCTCGCGCTCGGCTCGCGTATCGTCGAAGAGAAGTCGTACAAGCCCTACTGACGGCGTGGCGGCCTTCTGGCGCGCGCCTCGCTCAGCGCCGTAGCACGCTCAACGCTGTAGCGTGTACTCGGCGCTGCAATAAGGGCACTTGGCCCAGCCGGTCTTCTCGATTGGCAGATACACGCGCGGATGGGAATTCCACAAATACATCTGCGGCATCGGGCATGACAGCGGCAGGTCCTGCGGCGTGACTTCGTAGCGATTCTGGGCGTTGGGCTGCAGCAAGGGCTTGGTCGTGCTCATGGCCCGATTATACGCCGCCACCGAAGGCGTCGTTCCATACCTCCGTCACGGCTGCACGCTCCGCCACGAACTCGGTATCCGAAACCACCGTCTTCTCATCACGCAACGAGCGATGGTGGGTGCGTTCACGATAGGTGCGATACGCCGAGGTGAGCAGATCAACGACCGACTGCGGCACGAGGTCACCCGATGCCAGCGTTTCCAGCTGACGAATGGTGTCGGAGAACAACAAGACTGCCTCGTGACGCGCCGCTTCCCTCAAGGCCCAGTACTGCGCCAGAAATTCGATGTCGGCGACGCCACCGGAGTCCTGCTTGATGTCGAACTCGCCCGCTCGCGATTTACTGAGTTCGCGCCGCATGCGTTCGCGCATGTTGCGTACTTCTTCGCGCAGCGTCTCGCGCTTGACGTGATGCCGTAGGATCTCGAGTCGCACGGCTTCGAACCGCTCCCGCAAAGACGACGAGCCAGCAACGGCTCGCGCATGCAGCAATGCCTGATGCTCCCACGTCCATGCTTCGCTGCGTTGATAGTCGGCGAACGCATCGATCTGCGTGATGAGCATGCCACCCTTGCCGCTCGGTCGCAGCCTCACATCCACTTCGTACAAGCGGCCAGCAGCCGAGTGCACCGTAAGAATGTGCACGATGCGCTGCGCGAGGCGCACGAAGAAAATCTGGTTGTCGATTGGCCGATCACCCGTCGTTTCCTGTTCGAGACCTACCGAGTCGTGCAGAAAGACGAGATCCAGATCCGAGCCGTAACCCAGCTCGATACCACCCAACTTACCGTAACCAATGGCGCAAACACGCACGTCTCGACGCGGCGACTGCTCGGCATCACGACAGGTCGGCACACCGAAAGCCTGCGTCATCTGCTGCCAAGCCTGCTGCATCGCCTTTTCGATGATGAGTTCGGCGATATCGGTCAATCGATCGGAAACGCGCATCAACGGCAAGGTTCCAGACAAATCCGCGATCGCGACGCGGAAAACTGCTGCACGCTTGAACTGCGCCAAAGCTTCGACCAATCGCTCGGGATCGGTGGCGTCGACCCGAGCCAAGCGGTCCTCGAGGTCGATCTCGAGCGCGTGTCGGTCGGGTAACTCGGTCAACGAGCGCTCATCGAGTAGCTCATCGAGCAAGAGCGGATGCGCTGCCAATTGCGAGACGAGAAAGTCGCCGCCTCGACACACCGTGACGAAGCGGTGCCGAGCTGCCGGATTTTCGTTGAGGAGCGAGAAATAAGCCGACCGACCGCCGATCGCCTCGAGGACGCGTAAGAAGCGTCGCAACATGACGAGATGGTCGTCGTCGGCGTTCAGCGTGCCGAGCAGCTGCGGCAAGAGCGCCTGCAGTCGGCGCAGCGCCGTCGCATCGAGCCGGCGTACCCAACCGCTGCTGCGGAAATCACAGAGCAATCGCGCGAGTTCCGAAGCGGCACCGAACCC
>JALRHE010000177.1 GCA_023253235.1 Steroidobacteraceae bacterium | reverse complement strand
TACACGTCGTCTCCGAAGATTACGGCATGCTGCATTTTCCGCGACGTGATGGTGTCGACCCCGACCTGCTGTGGCATCGCGCCGTCGTGCCGTTCACCGACTCGCAACACACCGATGCGCGCATCGGGCGCCGGACGCTGCCGATGTTGCGCGCGCTCGGATTCGAGCATGTGAGCATCCGATATTTGACGCTCGACACCGAGAGCGTGCCGCGCGGTGCGCTCGCCGGAATTTTCACCGCGTGGCGCGACGGTTACGTCGACGGTCTCGCGGCGGCCTCGGGCATCGATCGGCGCGAGGTGCGTGCGATGTTCGATGCGATCATCGCGACCGTGAACGATCCCGAGGCTTATGGCGTTTGGCAGTTGCCGGTGGTTGCGGGGCGGCGCGCGGCGTGAGTCAGGGATTTCGTTTCACACTGCAGTCGCATCCTGCGGCGCCCGCGCCAGCGGAGTTCGCCGTCGTAGTCACCGGTCGTGCGACGGCCTCGCATCTCGAACTCGAATATCGTTTCGAGGGTGCCGCCGCTGCGGAAGTGCGTGCCGCCACTCGCGCGGGTCGACCGACCCGGCGCGACGAGCTTTGGCAGTACACCTGCGGCGAGATTTTCTTTGCCGCAGTTACGCGACCCGAATATCTCGAATTCAATTTTTCACCGTCGGGAGATTGGGCCGCGTATTCGTTCACCGCCGAGCGCAGCGGTCGGCGTGATCATCGATGGCAAGGCGATGCGCCGCTCGTCCGATGGGACGCGGTGCGACACCTGCTGCAGGTCGCATTGCCGCGCGCAGCGATCGTGATCGACGCGGAGCAGGCGTTGCAGGTCGCTTGCACCGCGGTGGTCGAGCACGCCGATTCCAGCCGCAGTTTTTGGGCCTTGCAGCACGGGCAACCCAAGCCGGATTTTCACGCTCGCGCGGGGTTCGTCGCGCGAATTTCTTTGTCGACGTACGAGGTGTCGTGATGCAATTCGGAATCGATCGATTGCTGCGAGATGCGACATTGCGCAAACCGCTCGCAGGGCGACGCGTGGCCTTGCTCGCGCATCCGGCCTCGACGACCGCATCGGCAGTGCATAGTCTCGATGCGCTGCATGCTTTGCCGGAGATCACGCTCACCGCGGCTTTTGGGCCTCAGCACGGCCTGCGTGGCGACAAGCAGGACAACATGATCGAGTCGGCAGATTTTCTCGATCCGGCTCTAGGCATTCCGGTATTCAGTCTCTACGGCGAAGTGCGTAGACCAACCGATGCGATGCTCGAGCATTGCGATGTGATCATGGTCGATCTGCAGGATGTGGGGTGCCGCATCTACACCTTCATCACGACGCTGCGCTATGTGTTGGAGGCGGCTGCCAGATTGAAGAAGGCTGTCTGGGTGCTCGATCGACCGAACCCGGCTGGTCGACCCATCGAGGGCAGTAGTTTGCGAACTGGCTGGGAGAGTTTCGTCGGTGCGGCCGAGATGCCGATGCGGCATGGCATGACCATGGGCGAGCTTGCGCGCTGGTTTGTGAGGCGGTTCGCGCTCGATGTGGAGTTGGTCGTGATCGAGATGCAGGGTTGGCAGCCCGATATGCATCCGGGTTTCGGTTGGCCTGTCTTTGAGCGTAGCTGGATCAATCCGAGCCCGAATGCACCCAATGTCCACATGGTGCGTGCTTACGCCGGAACGGTGATGCTCGAGGGCACGACGCTTTCGGAGGGGCGCGGAACGACGCGTCCGCTCGAGCTTTTCGGGGCGCCCGATATCGATGCACGCGCGGTGCTCGCCAAGATGACGCAACTTGCGCCACAGTGGCTCAAGGGTTGTCGTTTACGTGAATGTTGGTTCGAGCCGACGTTTCACAAGCACGTGGGCCAGCTTTGCCACGGGGTGCAGATACACACCGACGACGCGAGCTATGACCACCAAGCCTTCCGACCGTGGCGCTTGCAAGCGCTCGCGTTCAAGGCCATTCGACAGCTCTATTCGGATTATCCCTTGTGGCGGGATTTCCCGTATGAATACGAGCACGACCGGCTCGCCATCGATGTGATCAACGGCGGGACGTTGCTACGCGAGTGGGTCGATGATGCCGCAGCGAAACCTGCGGATCTCGATGCGCTCGCGCAGGCGGACGAATCCGCCTGGCGCGAGACACAAAGCGAAGTTTTCAGCGCTTCTTGCTGACCTTCAAGCGGCGACCGCGATTCGAGCTCGCGAGACGCAGCGACAGGCGCAGAGAGAACGCCTTGAAGGTGATGGCGGCAACCGAGCGACCCAAGGCCTTGGCGATCTTGGCAGTCGACATCGTGCCGGCGAGTTTGCGCAGCTTCTTCTCATCCGCCGGAGTCCACGGAGTGACGTTACGCTTGCTCTTGCGGGCGACCGGACGAGATTTCTTTTTAGCCATGAATGCGAATTCCTGAAACAAAGACCGCGCGCATTCTAGGGGGAAACCCCGGTGCTGCCTACCAAAATTCTGTGCAGCACCGGGTTTTGGTGACTTCCCTAACTTTTTTGTTATTTCATTGAGGCGCCAGCGGTCGAAGAAAAGCCGCGTTTACGCATCAGAGCATCGATTTGGGGGTCGCGACCGCGGAACGAACGATAACTGTCTGCCGGATCAACCGTATTGCCGATCGACAGCACGTTATCGAAGAGTTTCTTAGCCAATTCCTTGTCCCACGGGCCGTTACCGGCGGCAAAGGCTTCCCACGCGTCTGCGACTAACGTGTCAGCCCAGAGATAGCTGTAGTAGCCCGCCGAGTATCCGTCACCAGAGAAAACGTGACCGAACTGCGGCGTGCGGTGACGCATCACGATCTCGGCTGGCATGCCGAGGCTGGTGAGCGTTTCACGCTCGAACGCATCCGGGTCGATGCGTCGATCGGGCGTCGAGGTCAGATGCAGCTTCATGTCGATGAGGGCTGCCGACAGATACTCCACGGTCGCAAAGCCTTGATTGAAGGTTTTGGCGCGCTCCACCTTGGCAACGAGTTCTGCCGGAATGGGCTTGCCCGTCTCGTGATGGACCGCGTAACGATCGAGAATTTCTTTTACCGGCAGCCAGTGCTCGAGCAGCTGTGATGGGAACTCGACGTAATCACGGGCGACACTCGTACCCGCAACGCTCGGGTAGTTCACGTTGGACGAGAGACCGTGCAGGGCATGACCGAACTCATGGAAGAGGGTCGTGGCATCGTCCCAACTGATGAGTACCGGCTTGCCTGGCTCGCCTTTGACGAAGTTGGAGTTGTTGGACACGATCGTCGTCACTTCGCCATCGAAGCGCTCCTGCGTTCGATAGGCATTCATCCAGGCACCAGACTGCTTGCCGACGCGCGCGAACGGATCAAAGTAGAACAGACCGATCAAGCGCCCATCGGTGCGTTCGACACGCCACACCCGCACATCCGGGTGGTACACCGGTACCGTGCCTGCAGCCAG